>JAFYEQ010000277.1 GCA_017544185.1 Oscillospiraceae bacterium | reverse complement strand
TGGGCGATCTGCTCTACAACGCCCTGTCCGCCATGATCAGCAGGCAGTCCACTCAGGACGGCTGGTACTCCGGCTTCAACGACGACTACAAGAGGATATACTACGTCAAGCGGCTCAACCCCAACGCTGTACTGGTGGTGTCCATATACTCCGTAGAGCTGGAGAACATCGTGGATACCCCCGATTCCATGACGTCCATGACGGTGCGCCTCATCGACAAGGATATGAACATCATATACTCCTCCCTGGGCGAGAACAAGACCGTGGTCCCCAGAGAGATACGCGCCCGCATCAAGGGCGACCCCGTAGAGGCCGACAAGGCCGAGTATATAGTTTCCGCCGACCCCTGCGGAGATGACTGGTTCTTAGTGACCTCCATACCCACCGAGGTCATACTCGACACCAAGAAGGAAGCTCAGAAGAGCATACTCACCCTCGCAGTCATCGCCACCCTTATCGCCATAGTCATAGACGTGGTGATCTCCATAATATTCACCAACCCCATCAACCATATCGTCTCCGCTCTCGGCAAGAAGGCAGACTACGACCAGCTCACGGGCGTGCTCAACAAGCGCTCCTTCGAGGACGGTACACGGTATACCATCGCCAACGCCAAGAAGAGCGTCCACGCCATGGTGATCGTGGATATAGACGACTTCAAGTCGATCAACGACAGCCTGGGACATACCGTGGGCGACCATGTGCTCTCCATGATGGGCGAGCTGCTGAACAAACAGTTCACGGACAAGGATCTCATCGGACGCATAGGCGGCGACGAGTTCTGCGTCTTCACCAAGCTCGAGGGCTACGACAACGCATGGAGCGAGCTCTCCGAGAAGTGCGAGGTCATAAGGCAGCTGTTCAACTATAAGTATGCCGACGACAAGCAGAAGTACAGACTCAGCTGCTCGATCGGCGCAGCCCTGTTCCCCTTCGATGCGGATACCTTCGAGGAGCTGTACATCAACGCGGACAAGGCGCTGTACATATCCAAGCGCAGCGGCAAGAACACTGCATCCCTCTACGGCGAGAAGGACAGGGCCGCGACCGGCGAGGCATCCGAAGCCGCCGAGGATCAGAAGGACGAGACCGCTCCCGCAGAGGATCCCGATAATACTGAAAATACTGACAGTACGGCGGATGGCCCCTCCGAGACCGTATCCGACGATACAGCACCTGATGACGCATCTGCCGATACCGAGAGCAAGACCGACAACGACGCCGAGGACGGCGTGACCGATATCACAGATGACGCAGAGGATGATACCGCTCCCGAGGATATGCAGGTCGATGCCGAAGAGGACGCCGATGCAGAGACCGACGACGCGGACCCTCCCGCAGCCGATACATCGGACGAGGAGACCGAAAAGGGGGATGACGATGAATAGAAGATATATCGCCGCTTCCCTTGCGTCCCTGATCACCGCGTCCATGCTGACGGCGTGTGATACGTCATATATCGCGCCCTCCAACGTCAATACCGAGGACGACACGGTGCAGCTCACCTTCTCCTGGTGGGGCAACGACGACCGCAACGAGTATACCCTTGAGGCCATACGCACCTTTGAGGTCATGTACCCCAACATCGACGTGCGCTGCAGCTATACCGAATGGTCTGGCTATCAGGTGCGAAACGACGTGCGCATGGCGTCGGGCAGCGAATCGGACGTGATGCAGATCAACTTCGCCTGGATCGATCAGTACTCCCCCGACGGCAAGGGATACTATGATATCAAGCGTCTGTCCGATGTGGTGGACCTGAGCACCATCGACAAGAACATGCTGGAGTACGGCATGAAGGACAACAAGCTCAATGCGCTCCCCATTGCCATGAACGCCCAGACGGTATATATCAACCGCACTCTGTACGAGTCCTACGGGCTGGATATACCCACCACCTGGTCGGACTTCTTGGATGCGGCAAAGGTCATGGACGGCAAGGTCTACCCCATATCCATGATACCCAAGAGCGCATGGCTGTTCTGCACGGCTTACGCGGAGCAGGCAAGGGGGAAGAACATATTCTCCGAGGACGGGAAGCTCCAATTCACGCCGGAGGATCTGAGCACCATGATCGAGTTCTACTGTCTGCTGGTGGAGTCTAAGGTCATGCCTCAGATGGAGTACGGCGACGACTACCGTCTGGACACGGGCAAGACCGCGGGCGTGGTGGCATGGCTTTCCGACGCGGAGAACGCCTGCGCCGTCGCCATGGAGAACGGGTACGACATAGTCGCTGCTCCCTATACGTCCATGTCCGGCGAGCCCGGGCACGGCTGGTACGTGAAGCCTGCTACTATGTACGCCATAAGCGACAACACCGAGCATCCCCTGGAAGCGGGGCTGCTGCTGGATTATCTTATAAACTCAAGTGAGATGGCCGAACTGCAGGGCCTTGAGAAGGGCGTGCCCCTCAGCGCACCTGCGAGAGCCACTCTTGACGGGCTGGGCAAGCTGGACGGCATACAGTACGCCGCCTTCGAGCGCATGCAGGAGCCCGCAGTCATAAATAAGATGCGCCCCATCATGGAGAACGGCGATGTGATCAGGATGTTCCAGGAGGCGTGCAACGAGGTATACTTCAAGCGTTCCACTGCCAAGGAGCAGTCGGAGCTGCTCTATGAGCAGATCAAGGAAATAAGCGGCTGATATGGATCAGGCGCAGCATACAGGAGGCAATAAGATGCGTGAATTAGCAAAGACCTACGAACCTAAGTCGTTCGAGGACAGGATCTACAGTTACTGGATGGAGAACGGATGCTTCAAAGCGGAGCGCGACCCGCAGAAGAAGCCCTATACTATAGTCATACCCCCTCCGAACATCACGGGACAGCTCCATATGGGACATGCTCTCGACGAGACCCTGCAGGATATACTCATCCGCTGGAAGAGGATGTCAGGCTACGCTGCTCTCTGGCTCCCCGGCACAGACCATGCGGCTCTGGCAACCGAGGCAAGGATAGTTGCGGCTATGAGACAGGAGGGCCTTACTAAGGAGGCCATCGGCAGAGATGCCTTCATGGAACGCGCATGGAAGTGGAAGGAGCAGTTCGGCGGACGCATAGTAGAGCAGCTGAAGAAGCTGGGGTCATCCTGCGACTGGTCAAGAGAGCGCTTCACCATGGACGAGGGTTGCTCCAAGGCAGTAAAGCACGTATTCATCAAGTACTACGACAAGGGGCTCATATACCGCGGCGAGAGGCTCATCAACTGGTGCCCCTGCTGTAAGACCGCCCTTTCCGATGCCGAGGTCATATACGACGAGAAGAAGGGCCATTTCTGGCATATCCGCTATCCCCTCACGGACGGCAGCGGCTATGTAGAGCTGGCTACCACCCGTCCCGAGACCCTGCTGGGCGATACCGCAGTAGCAGTTGCTCCCGATGACGAGAGATACAAGGACATCGTAGGCAAGACCGTAACGCTCCCCCTCGTAGGCCGCGAGATACCCGTCGTTGCCGATGAGTACGTTGAGAAGGACTTCGGTACCGGTGTAGTAAAGATCACTCCCGCCCATGACCCCAACGACTTCGAGGTAGGCAAGCGCCACGACCTGCCCGTCATCAACGTGATGACGGAGGATGCCCGCATCACAGACGACTATCCCGCATATGCAGGCATGGACCGCTATGAGGCAAGAGCGAAGATAGTAGAGGATCTGGATAAGGGCGGCTTCCTGGTAAAGATAGAGGACTACTCCCACAACGTAGGCAGCTGTCAGCGCTGCAGCACGGTAGTAGAGCCTCGTGTATCCACACAGTGGTTCGTTCGCATGAAGGAGCTGGCACAGCCCGCTATAGATGCGGTAAAGAACGGCGACACCAAGTTCGTTCCCGAGCGCTTCGACAAGACCTATTTCAACTGGCTCGACAATATCCGCGACTGGTGCATATCCCGTCAGATATGGTGGGGACACAGGATACCCGCATTCTACTGCGACGACTGCGGAAAGATGATCGTCAGCGGCGAGGACAGCTGCACCTGTCCCGAGTGCGGCAAGCCTATGCGTCAGGATCCCGACACGCTGGATACCTGGTTCTCCTCCGCTCTCTGGCCCTTCTCCACACTGGGCTGGCCCGATACGGACAGCGAGGACTTCAAGTACTTCTTCCCCACGAATACCCTCGTTACAGGCTACGACATCATATTCTTCTGGGTCATCCGCATGATGTTCTCCTCGCTGGAGAATACCGGCAAGGTGCCCTTCGATACCGTACTCATACACGGTCTGGTGCGCGATGAGCAGGGACGCAAGATGTCCAAGTCCCTTGGCAACGGCATAGACCCGCTGGAGATCATCGACAAGTACGGCGCCGACGCTCTGCGCTTCATGCTGGCAAACGGCAACGCTCCCGGCAATGATATGCGCTTCATCGAGAGCAAGGTGACTGCTGCCCGCAACTTCGCGAACAAGCTGTGGAACGCATCCCGCTTCATTATGATGAACCTCCCCGACGGCTTCGAGGACAAGGGTCTCCCCGCTGAGCTCATGCCCGAGGACAAGTGGGTCATCACCCGCTTCAACGCCCTTGCAGGCGAGGTAGGCACCAATCTGGAAGCATTCGAGCTGGGCGTAGCATCCCAGAAGATATACGACTTCATCTGGGACGTATACTGCGACTGGTACATCGAGCTCACCAAGCCCCGCATACAGGCAGGCGGCAGCTCCGCCGAGTCTGCTCAGGCAGTGCTGGTATGGGTGATGAAGGGCATGCTGCGTCTGCTCCATCCCTTTATGCCGTACATCACCGAAGAGATCTATCAGGTGCTCACCGACGGCGCTGAGCCCATCATGCTCACCGACTATCCCGTATCCGATCCCGCTCTGGACTATGGTGCCGAGGCTGACGAGTTCGAGAGGATCATCGAGGCCATCAAGGCAGTGCGCAACCGCCGTGCCGAGATGAACGTCATCCCCTCCGTGAAGGCCAAGCTGTACATAGAGACCGCTCATAAGGACACCTTCGAGAAGGGCATCATGTTCCTTGAGAGACTGGCATCCGCATCCTCCGTAGAGATAGGCGACAGCTTCGATATATCCGACTGCATCACCGCTGTCACCGCCGACGCAAGGATATCCATACCCCTCTCGGATCTGGTAGACCGCGAGAAGGAGTTGGCACGTCTTGCCAAGGAGAAGGCTGCCGTACAGAAGGATATCGACTTCTCCTCCGGCAAGCTCAACAACCCGGGCTTCATGGCCAAGGCTCCCGAGAAGCAGATCGAGGCCGAGAAGGCAAAACTGGCCCGCGCAGTAGAGAAGATGGAGAAGATCGAGCAGAGCATCGCAGCTCTCAAGTGATATACCGCAGGGCACGGCTCTATGCCGTCCCCTGCCTCCCGCGTCCGCATATGACCACAGGAGCTTATTATGTTAGACATCTCACGCGATCAGCTGGAAAAACTATATGACCGACAGCAGCTGATCATAAAGGGCGTCGGTGCGATAGCGGTGATAGATATCATCACCTATATCGTGATACGTGTGTTCCATATGTCGGGGCTCCTCTTTCTCATCATCGTGAACGTGGTCCTGTTCATAGCCGTGCTCTTCGCAAAGAAGGCTCTGATCCCCGAGGGACAGAGCTCCAAGGTGCTCAAGGAGGCCATGACCTCCCTGCAGTACGACCACTGCTCCGACAGAGCGCTGGATATGCTGTACAGCAAGATGCCTATGGCTCAGACCTTCCCCGAGAAGGCATATCTGACCCTGTTCGTTGCGGAGACCCATATGCAGCGCGGTGAGATGGACAAGGCCATATCCACGCTGGACACCATCGACCGCAGCCAGTTCATCAAGTACCCCAACGTGGGCATGTCCTTCTATGATGATATCGTGGGGCTCTACTACGAGCTGGGCGACTATGACAGCGCCATGCGTGCCTACAAGGACGGTGAGCCCTTCATACGCGAGTGCTCACAGCGGAACTACTCCTCCTGCTCCACGGCCATAGAGATACTCATACACGCCTACGCCGCATCGGGCGACCCCCGTCACGCGCTGGATCTGAGGCTCATGAAGAACGACTTCCAGAACCGCTTCAACAAGGACGTGGAGAAGAAATTAGACGATGGCGGCACTCCCCTGAAGATGTTCCTTCGCGGGATGGTGTTCTTAGATACGGCCGAGCTGTTCTATATGTGCGGCGACTTTACCTCCGCTGCACAGGCAGTGGACAATGCAGGTCCCCTGCTCACCCGCACGCCCTTCTATCTGGACAGGGCCAACAGGCTCTCCGCAGCCATAAGGGAACGTATGTGATGGATATGATAACACCTGACAAGCTGGACGAGGAATACAAAAGGCAGCACACGAGGAACACGATCTTCAATACCGGCGCCGCAGTGATAACGGGCGTGTGCGTAGGCCTATCGGTGCTCTCCTTCTATATAGACGCCTTCAGCTTCAAGCACAGTATGTTCTTTCTGATAGCGGGCTTCGTGATCATATGCGTGATGATAAAGCTGAGCATCCCCAAGTCGGCGAACATGGCGCTGAACAGCCTGAGCGTCGAGTTCATGCGGGACTACAACAGCGACCACATCTACGCCAAGGCCTATTCCCTGATCAACGACCAGAAGGATCCTCTCGTAAGGCAGCGCACCATATGCGTGGCTGCCGAGATAGCGTCCATACGCGGCGATATCGCAGGAGCGCTGGGCCTCATGCAGACCGTGGATACCAACGTCATTGCCCGTGACGACGAGATGTCTGCCATATACTGGCATGATATGTTGTACTACTATTTCCAGGCAGAGGATATGGACAGCGTGCAGCGTCTGTATGCGGACATCGCGCCCATATTCGACAGGTACGCAGCTGCTGCGCATCCCAGGTGGGACGTGCTCGCCATGGTAAATTTCTATGTATCCTACGCTAAGGGCGACTATGCCGGGGCGCTGGAGCAGCGTCTCGCCCTGAACGTGTTCAAGGAAAAGATACTGGCCATGAACAAGAGGCCTCAGCCCGTGCATGCGTTCATGAGAGGGCAGATATACTTCGAGACCGCATACGCATACTTCGGTGCGGGGGACATGCAAAGCGCCGGACGTTGTCTGGATATGGCGGCGCCCTGCTTTTCACGCGACCCGTACTGGATAGACCGCTGCAACAAGCTGGCAGCAAGGATACAAGGCACACAGGATGTACACTGACATACTTGACCGATTCACCCGCTCGGGGAAGCCCGTGACGGATCTTAGTCGCTTCAGAGGGCTCATGCACGCTCTTGGCGACCCGCAGGAGGGGCTCCGCTTCATACATGTGGCGGGCACCAACGGCAAGGGCAGCGCCGTGCGTATGCTGTCGCGAATATGCTCCCTGTCGGGGTACAGGACGGGAGAGTTCACCTCCCCGTACATAGAGCGCTACAACGACCGCATATGCATAGACGGGAAATACATCCCCGATGAGGACATAGAGCGCCTTCTCGGTATCGTCATGCAGCACGTACACGGCGACGAAGGCTACTCACAGTTCGAGATCACCACAGCCGTCGCACTGCTGTGGTACGCAGAACAGAGCTGCGACATCGTCGTCTTCGAGTGCGGGCTGGGCGGTCTTCTTGACTGCACCAACATCATAGACACGGGGATCGTGCAGCTGATCATGTCCGTGTCCTACGACCATACCGCTGTGCTGGGAGATACCCTGCACGATATAGCCGTGCAGAAGGCCGGCATCATAAAGCCTTCCGTACCCACCGTGCTCTACGCCCCCAACGACGGCGAAGTCGTTGATGTAGTGCGGGACACGGCGGACAGACTGGGCTCTCCCCTGATCATGCCCGATATATCCCTTATCTCCGACGAGCGCATCACGGGAGAGGGCTGCTCCTTCTCCTACAAGGGACGTACTTACACGACAGCGATGACAGGACATCACCAGATATACAACGCTGCAGCCGTTATCGAGGCGGCAGGCGTGATACGCAAGATCCTGTCCCGCATCACTGATGATACCGTACATGCGGGCATCGCCTGCGCCAAGGTCCCCCTCAGGCTGGAGACCGTGGGCAGCTCACCGCTGATCATACGCGACGGAGCCCATAACCCCGACGCCATGAGGCGGCTGGCGGAGTATGTCCGCAGCCTTCCTCAGTCACCCAAGGTGCTGGTGTACGGGCAGATGACCAGCAAGGACTATATCACATCTGCCCGGGAGATCGGGCCCTTTGTGGACCGGGTCATATGTATAGACGACTTCGCTCCGGGGCAGTCCACCGTCCCCGCCGATACCCTTGCGTCCCTGTTCCCCGATGCTGTCACCTCCCCCTCGGCAGAGGCCTGTGACAGGGCTGCTGCCATGGCGGGCACCGACGGCGCCGTCATCATCGCAGGCTCACTTTATATCAAGAGCTGATCGTCGGGACATCGGAAACTCAACTTATCATAACTCCTAACTCCTCACTACTACGAAGAATGGAGCATACTATGCATGCATTGCTTTTTGCAGCCCTGATACCGGCTGCGGTACTGATGTACTATATATGGAAAAAGGACAAGGTCGAGAAGGAACCTATGAAGGCTATCCTCGGGGTAGCCGGAGCAGGTGCGATAACTGTCGTCAGCGCCATAATACTGGAGCTGTTGGGAGATGTCCTGCTCAAGTCCGGACTGGAGCTGGACCCGGAGTCCATCTCCTACGGCTTCATGGACTATTTCTTCGTGGTGGCTCTGGCAGAGGAGCTGGGCAAGTATGTCGCCCTGAGGCTCAAGACATGGAAGTCGCCGAACTTCAACTACACATATGACGCGGTGGTATACGCCGTGGCATCCTCTCTGGGCTTCGCAGCCGTGGAGAACGTGTTCTATGTGCTCTCCTCGGGCTTTACCACAGCCATACTCCGTGCGGTCACGTCCATACCCGGACACGCTGTGTTCGGCGTGTATATGGGCTACTTCTACGGCATGGCACGTCAGGCTTGGGGACAGAAGCGCACGGGCAAGATGATGCGCTACAAGGCTATGGCTCTCATAGTTCCCATGATCCTCCACGGACTGTATGACTTCCTCCTGTTCGAGCACGGCCCCGAGTGGTTCTTCGCACTGTGGCTCTGCTATATCATCATACTCTTCATATTCGCGTTCATCACCGTCAACAGGCTCGCCGGCATGGATACCCCCATACTCGGCACAGGGCTCGGCTTCCCCGAGGACACACCGCCCGAGATGCTCCGTCAGCAGACCCAGCCCACCTTCGGTCAGCCCTCTATGGGACAACCCATGTACGGCGGATCGGCTCCCCAGTATGGCTCTGCTCCACAGTATGGAAATGCGCCTCAGTACGGCAACGCGCCCCAGTATGGCAATGCGCCTCAGTACGGGTCTACCCCTCAGTACGGGTCTGCTCCGCAGTATGGCAACGCACCGTCATACGGCGCAACGCCACAATACGGATCGGCGCCGTCATACGGCACCACGCAGCAGCAAAGCAGTGCGCCTTCGTACAGCACACCGAGATATGGCAGTTCACAGCCTTCATACGGACAGCCTACGCAGCCTACTTACGGCCAGCCGCAATATGGGCAGCCTTCACAGCCCCAGTATGGGCATCCTGAGCAGCCTTCGCAGCCGCAGCAGCCATGGTCCACACAGCAAAACCTGCCTCCACGGTATGAGCCCACACCTCTGGCTCCCTTCCCTACCGGATCGTCGGAGAGGAAGGATACCTGGGAGCGTCGTCAATGAACGTCATACTCATAGGCCTCCCCGCTTCCGGGAAGAGCACCGTGGGAGTCATACTCGCCAAGGTGACGGGGCGGTCCTTCATAGATACGGATCTTGTGATACAGTCCCGTGAGGGAGCGCTGCTGTCCGAGATCATCGCCGCACGGGGCACGGTCGGGTTCCTGTCCTGCGAGGAGCAGGCGCTCCTGTCGGTATCCTCCGACAATGCGGTCATCGCCACAGGCGGCAGCGCCGTATACAGCGCCCGCGGCATGGAGCATCTCAAGAGCAGCGGCACTGTGGTATATCTCCGCGCCTCCGAGCGTGCCATACTCGACCGTCTGAACGATATAGAAGGCCGGGGCGTGGTACTGCGTGACGGTCAGACCACAGAGGATATGATCTCGGAGCGTCTGCCCCTCTATGAGCGCTATGCGGACATCATCATCGACGAGGACGGTATGACCGTAGAGCAGACCGTCCGTCAGGCCGCCGCACGGATAAAAGAGCACGAAAGACAGACGATATAGATCTTTTTGAACAAAATTTTTTTGTGATGAAAAATTTCGGCCGTCTCGGTTGTATACCATATAGGAACGGATGACGAGATGGATGCAAGATCTTTCGGTCATGCTCCTATAGGTGGATCTTGCGGAGCAGGTCCGATAGGATGAAACATCTTTCATCTTGTTATCTTACACACAAGGTAGTATACTGAGAATGGGGGAGAAGGCATGGGAAGCGTGATCATCACCCTTGATGAATACCGCACCGCACGCGGGATAAGCAAGTACCGCATCATAAAGAACTGCGATGTGAGCGCCACCCAGCTGAACTCTTATCTCAACAACAGGGTCACACGGATAGACCTGCCCGTGCTCGCACGGATATGCGACTATCTGGGATGTGACGTGGGGGACATTTTGCACTACCGACCCGATACAGCGGATATACCGCAGACAGGAGGCAACTATGAAACTTAGAGCAACAGCCGTGATCCTTGCATGTGCAGCAGTGATGAGCTCTGCAGCTGCTGCTGGCGCAGAAGTGATATACTATGACTCCTACGACCAGGGCTATTATGACGGCAACTACTACAACGACACCAACTACAACAACAGCAGCGTTTACTACGACACCTACAACTACGACTACAGCACGCCCGTAAACACCGCTCCCGGTTATGTATACGACCCCTACACGGGCCAGTACACTACCAGACACTACTACAACTACACCCCCACCACAGTATACAACAGCTACAACAACAAGAAGAAGTACAACAACGTTAGCTTCAGCAATGCAGACAAGACCACTGCCAACACCATCGTCTCCAAGAAGAAGACCTCTACCGCGACCACGTCTTCGCTGTACACCGATTCTTCCCTCTACTACGGATCTGTCAGCGTGCTCTCCGAGTTCCCCTACGTAAAGCACACTACAGTCAACAGACGCATCGATCAGTACAAGTACTATGACAACACCCGTTCCATCGTGTTCCGCAGGGCATCGGGCAACCGCGACATCAGCGGCGTCACCACCCGCTACGGCGTTGTGAAGTCCATCAAGATCGACCGCTCCACCGTCAAGATCAAGGGCAACAGGAACGGATACTATCTGGCTATATGGACACGCAACGGCTATGCATACTCGATCAAGTCCAGCTATGCGCTGTCCCTCGGCGAGATGGAGAGCCTCGTGCTCGACGTTATGAACGGCTACGTATATTGATGCGACAGCCACACCACATAGCGAATAACGATATCATGCGCGGGCTCTATGCCCGCGCTTTTCGTTATACTATGCGATGATCCTTACATCCTTATTGTCCTCGGCAACTGCGTCATACTATTTCTTCCTCTATGTATAGACGATCTCTCCGCCTGAAAACCGTATACGATGGTTTTCAGCCGCATTTCTCGTCTATACATAGGTCAGAAAGTAGTATCAGCAGTTGCATCTCCAACGTCCCACACCCGATTTTTTTTAAAAACCTATTGCATATTCATATCAATGGTGGTATAATATGACTGTATATATCTATCACAGATAGGAGAGATAACTATGGATATCAAGATCCAAAAGACCACCGCACCCAAGGCTAAGCCCGCTGACGAGACCAAACTGGGCTTCGGCAAGATATTCACCGATCATATGTTCCTCATGAACTATGATGAGGGCCAGGGCTGGCACGACGCAAGGATCGTACCCTACGGTCCCATACCCATGGAGCCTTCCTCCATGTGCCTGCATT
>JAFYEQ010000276.1 GCA_017544185.1 Oscillospiraceae bacterium | reverse complement strand
CTCTGTATGGAAATCCGTAAAGTCCCTTTATATATGATACCACATCGCGGCGGGATCGTCAACAGATCATCCCCATATGACCGCCGTCATAATGCACGATCCGCAGCACCTGTGATCGTGCATTATGAGCAGTTTTTTCTGCTTGTTAAGATCAGATAACTATATACATGTATCGGTGCTCAACTTTGTGCGATCCTACATCCCAAAGCAGCAAAAAACTATTGACTTTTGGGCGGAGCGGTGGTATACTATCATCGGGTATCTGCGCATGATGATGCGGAGATACATGTTTCTCAGAGCCATATGCACCCGATGGGGCCACATCCCCGTGTAGCGGGTCTTTTGTAAAAAAGAGAGGAGAATATATCATGAAAGGAAGAACGGCAAAGATCGTCCTCAGTGCTGTCATGGCGCTGACGATAGTCTCTGCGGGAACTGTGATCGCGCCTGTGGGCGACGTCATCGGCGGCCTGACGGTGAGCGTGTCGGCGGCTACGGTCGATAGCGGCGACTTCGGCACTAACAATGCTCTCCACTGGGAGTATGATGACAGCGGCGTGCTCACTATCACCGGCACCGGTGCTATGCCGGATTATACCCATAAAACCAGTGATAGTGCACCGTGGTTCCAGTACAGGGAAAGCATAAAAGAGATCGTGATCGGATCCGGTATCACCCATATAGGCCGTTTTGCATTTTTCTATACTACCGAGCCTAACAACTACCAGAGTAGTAAGGGGACAAAAAGATACAGCGCACTTGAAAGGGTAATTATCTCCGATACTGTTACAAGTATAGGCACTAACGCTTTCAGATGGTGCGATAAACTCAACTACGTCAATATTTTTGATGAAGATGCCAACGATACATGCACTGTCGATTTTATCGGCGGAGGCGCATTCTACCGCTGCAATTCGCTCAAAAAAGTAAATATCCCCGCCAGTGTCAGGACAATGACTTATGACGGCAATTATAATACCTCCTCTAACCCTAACGGAGGAGGCGGATATGGCGTTTTCAACTATTGTTCAGGTCTTGAAGAAGTCGTTATAGAGAACGGTATCGTAGACATCGACGATTCTATATTCTCTAGCTGCACAAGTCTCCACAGTGTTTCCATACCCGCAAGCGTTAGTTCGATGGGAGTCAGAATATTTTACAACTGCGGCGAAGGTATGGAGATAACCATAGCCGAAGGTGCAGAAGTAAGACTCAATGCAGATCATTTTATGAAGAAGGTCGGTGAAGGCGGCGATTCTCGTGCCCGCGTGATCAGCATCACACAGCCGGGTCTCTCTGATGCGGATCTGAAAAAGTATTTTGCGTTTTTGCCGAATGTCGTAGTAAACGGCCAGATCGCCGTAGAGCTCAACTTGAACGGCGGATCGTTCGTCAACGACGGTGTGGAAGCAAGCTACATCGCTGCGATAGGCGCTGAGCTTCCCGATGTAGTGAAAGAAGGCGCTATATTCAACGGCTGGTATGACAACGAAGCTCTCACCGGCGATCCCGTGACCGCTGTCCCCGATGATGCCAAGGGCACCATGGAGTATTGGGCAAAGTGGGACGATGAGATAAAGTTCACAGGCGCGTCCCTCACCCTTGCCGATGATATGGCTCTGAACTTTGCCGTAAACGGCATCACCGCCGATAACTGCGGCGACTACACCGTCCGCTTCGAGGGCAAGAGCGTGAACGATACGAGCAATCTGGAACTCATAGACGGCAGGTACTGCGCCGTTGCGCATGTCTATCCCAAGAACATAGACGAGACGATCACCGCCACCCTGTACGAAGGCGAAGATCAGGTCGGCGACCCTTTGGATTATTCCATTACCGACTATCTCAATACTGTCGCATCTGGGAATGGATACACATCCGCTGAGCAGGATCTCGCAAGGGCTACCATGCTGTTCGGCGCGGCTGCCGCAGAATACTTCTACGGTGGTGATCACGTCTATGACGATCTCTTCGAAGATTACCTCATGTTGGCAAATACGCCCGCAGATGATGAAGATATCGCATCTGCGACGAGCGGTCATGCATTTGATAACGCAGACGCTAAGATCTCCGTCGTACTTGACAACAAGACCTCCGTATGCGTATACATCAAGGGCGTTGCGGCAGGAACGACAGCCGGCGGCTATACTTCCATAGCAAGCAACAGCACCATGAAGAAGCAGGGATATCCGTCCTATTTCGAGATCTCCGGTCTTACCCCCGATCAGCTCAGGGCAAAAACTACGATCGTGGTCGATGATAAGACCTACGAGTTCTCGGCTCTGTCATGGGCGCATCGTGTACTGAACAGCGGTCTTCCCGACGACAATAAGAACGTGAAGCTGGCAAAAGCTCTGGTGATCTACGCACTGGAAGCCGAGAGCTACAACGGTACGCATAACTGATCGGACCGGGTGACCATGATGGAGGTGTTCACAGTGGAAACAGGAAAGGAGACATATCGTGCTCCCGAGATAGAGATCATCGTCTTCACACAGACGGCAGCGGAGCAGGATGTCATATCATCGAGCAGAGAGAACGAGTCGGATATATTCTGACCGTATAGCTCATCCTATAACACGATCCCCGTCGGGCGATCCGACGGGGATATTTGCGTATGCTAAAGGGACCGATACGAACGTATCGGTCCCTGATATTCTTTAAAGATGCCTATCACTCGTAGAGAGGATGCTTCTTGCATATAGCGGACACGCCCTCGCGGATCTTGTCTGCGTTGGCTTCGAAGTCCTTTGCAGCGAGGAACATGAACTCTGCGATCTGAGCCATGTCGGAGGTATCCAGACCTCTGGTGGTGACTGCGGGAGTACCTACTCTTACGCCGCTGGTAACGAAGGGCTTCTCGGGGTCGTTGGGGATGGCGTTCTTGTTGACGGTGATGTATACCTCATCAAGACGGTGCTCGAACTCCTTGCCCGTGATGCCGAAGGGACGAAGGTCTACCAGCATCAGATGGTTGTCGGTGCCGCCCGATACCAGATCGAATCCCTTGTCCAGCAGGCCCTGTGCCAGAGCAGCTGCATTGGCTACGATATTCTTGCCGTACTCCTTGAAGGAGGGCTTGAGAGCCTCACCGAAGCATACAGCCTTGCCTGCGATGACGTGCATGAGAGGGCCGCCCTGTGTGCCGGGGAATAT
>JAFYEQ010000275.1 GCA_017544185.1 Oscillospiraceae bacterium | reverse complement strand
TCTCCCCCAACTGGGTACGCAATGCGGAGGATGACGGCTCCGGCGCTCTGGCGCTGAAGGCTCTGGATGTGGCAGCTACTCCCTCGGGCAGGAGCACCAATAAGGCCAAGATCACCGACAAGACCAATAAATGGCTGAACGCCGTATCCTCTCTCCCCAGCGACAGGCAGAAGACAGAGAAGCTGGCGGAGCTCATAGGCAAGGACATCACCTACGACCCCACGGTAGCGTCGGGCAGTGAGCCCGACAAGCCTTATGTATACTGCATGTATGGTGTGTTCTGCACATCCACGGCAGTATGTCAGGGCTATGCACATGCTATGCAGTATATGTGCAGCCTGCTGGGCATAGACTGCATCATGGTCGGTACCGAGATCCACAGCCACGCCTGGAACAGGGTCAAGCTGAACGGTGTATGGTACGAGACCGACCTGACATGGTACGATGAGGATGTGGACGCTGGGGATGACGATCCCGAGCAGTGGATCAACGTGTCCTCCCAGTACCTCAGGAGCTGTGAGTACGACAGCAAGCTCGATCAGTGGACCCGCAGAGGCTATAGTGCCAGCTCCTTCGAGTTCAGCCCGTCTCATGAGCCCGACGATCCTCTTTTCGAGATAGACTTCGGCGGCAAGAAGATCCGCCTTCCCGAGTGTACCCACACCACGCCTTATATGGCCTTCGCCGAGGTATCCTATTCGGGCGGCAATGCTGTAGTATCGTGGAAAGCCATAGACAGCGGTATCGACCACTATGACGTATGGATCTATAACTCGAAGACCGGACTCTTTGACGACATCGCCGATGTGAACGGTACTTCCTATACTCTGACCTCCAAGATGCTGGGCGGCCAGAAGAGCAAGGTAGTCATCATGAGCGACGACGTCTGGAGGACCATGGATACCGACGGTATCGACATAGACCTCGGTCATGTGCATACCTACGGCAGTGCAGAGTGGAAGTGGACCAAGGACAAGAGCGGCAAGGTGACAGGTGCTACCGTGACCATACAGTGTACGGGCTGCGACCGCAAGGTGACCACCGCTGCCAAGATCACCGAGAAGAACGGGACTATCACCGGTACTGCTGTCATAGACGGCAAGACCTACACTCAGAAGTATTCCGAGCCTCCCCGCACTCCCACCGTGATAGTAAAGATCGCCTTCGGCGGGCGTACAGTACAGCTCAACTGCGCTGACAAGGACGCGGAGATATACTATCAGTTCGGCTCCTCCAACATCACCACGAAATGTGCTCATGTTAAGGCAGGAAGCACCATATTCCTGGATGAGCCTATGACGGGCACTAAGGCTGCCATGTACTTCAAGTCCCTGAAGAACGGCCTCTGGTCGCCTTTGGGCAAGTGGGGCGTGCTCAACGTACAGATCGACAAGCCTCTCCTGAGAGCAAAGGGGAGCGCCGCCTCCGGCAATTTCATGATATATACCCAGACTAAGAACTCCTATATCGTGTATACTCTCGACGGCTCCGTTCCTTCTATACAGGAGGGCATACAGCAGCTCAAGGTCAAGAACGGCAGGATCATATGGGGCACTCAGGGCAGCGTGAACGTTCCTGTGGGACGCACCCTCAAGGCTATAGCAGTCCGCAGCGGTCTTGTCACCAGTGAGGTCATGACCTATACCAACGTGCAGAAGCAGGTACCTGCGTTCCCGGATCCCGCACGCTATGGCTTTACCAGCATCAAGTTCTATGATGCCTTCAAGGACTACAAGTATGCGGATATGATCACAACGACCACAAAGGCTTCTGCGATCAGCGCTCTCAACGATTATAATGCTGCGCTCAAGCAGAAGGGCTTCACGCTGACGGCCGAGATAGACGGTGAGTACAACAGTTCCAAGGGCTACTACGGCTGGTACTACACCATCAAATATGACGGCAAGGAAGTCGGCATCGTGATGGCTCTGCTCTACGACAAGACGTCGAAATATGAGCTGGTCCTGGTAGTAGATGACAAGTAGATCCCACCTCTCATTGTTTCGCAGTAAAGAGATGCAGCTGCCGGTGCAGTTACTAGAGACAAGGGGCAAGGGACAAGAGATGCAACTGCTAACGCAGCCCTTGGGAAGGGTGATCTTCAGCTTCCGGTCTCTTGATATCTGACCTTTGGATCATGTCATGTAGTATAAGATATCCCCCGCCATCCGGCGGGGGATATCTGTGTGTAATGTATAAATATGATCAGAACTTGAATTCGGATATGATGCTGTTGATCTGCTGTGCGGTGAGCTTGCTCTTGCGGATGGACTCATCGAGCTGCTTTACGAGTGCGAAGGTCTCCTGGGTCTGCTTCTGTATATTGCCTACGCTCTCTTCGTTCTCGGTGACTATGGCGCCGATGCCTGCGGCTTCGCTCTGGATCCCAGCCAGTATCTCGGCTACCTTGTCCATATCGGAGTTGATGTTCTCTATGGAGATCCTCAGCTTGTCCGTGACGTCGTGCATATCAGTGAATACCGTGGATACATCGTCACGCACGAAGTGGATGATATCGTTGAAGCATCTCTTGATGTTGTCGATATTCTCGTTCATCACGCTGCATACGTTGGATATGGCGTTGGCAGCCTTGGAGGACTCCTCGGCCAGGTCCTTGATCTCGGATGCGACTACGGAGAAGCCTGCGCCCTGATCGCCGTACTTGGAGGCCTCTATGGCGGCGTTGATCGCCAATAAGTCTGTATACTCCGCGATCTCCTGTATCAGACGCACGTTGTCGTTGATGGTCAGCAGAGAGTCCAGATACTTTACGGACTGCTCGATGTCCCGCTCGGTCTTCATGGTCTTGGTGCTCACAGAGCGGCGCACCTCTTCGGTGGTGTCTATCATCTTGGTGGTCTCTTTGAGCCTTGCGTCGTTCTCCTTCTTGCTCTTGCGGACGATGTCGGAGATATTGTCTATACTGTCGTTGACCCTGCGGACGGCTCTGGAGGAATCATTGGAGCCTGTCAGCAGCTTCTGTACGGTACTGGTGACCTCATTGGCGCTGCGGGTAAGAGATCCGGAGGTCTTTGTCATGACGCCCTGGTCGCCTGTGAGAGCACCGGAGCAGTCGGAGAGGGTGGATATTATACCCAGCCACGAGCCTCTGAGGGATATGACCGAATCCGTGATCCTGCCCACCTCGTTCTTAGAGCCTGCATAACGCACGATCTTGTCGTTCTTCTCCAGGGAGAGGGAGCCCAGATCGTCGACAGCGGCGGTAACGTTCTTCAGGGGCTCGGTGAG
>JAFYEQ010000274.1 GCA_017544185.1 Oscillospiraceae bacterium | reverse complement strand
TATCATGCTCAACGGCTCCAACGGTACTCTCACACCTGTCATCCAGATACAGCAGAGCATGTACGACAACAGAGTGGGCTTCGCAGCCGCACTGTCAGTGCTGGTATTCGTGATCGTCCTGATCGTTATCGGACTGCAGCGTCTGCTGGTCAAGGAAGACTGAAAGGAGGAGCTATGATATACGAGACCAAGACTTATAAGATCGTAAGGTATGTGTTCCTCGTCCTGGCCAGCATATTCGTGCTGATACCCCTGATACCGCTGATATTCATGGCATTCAAGACGGGAACTGAGTACTCCTCCACATCTGTGCTCACCCCTCCCGCCAACTGGCTGAATATGTATAACTTCGCCTATGCTATAAGGGTCGGCAAACTGTTCCAGGCATTCTTTACCACCGCGATCATACTTGTCATATCCCTGGGAGTGCAGATATTCTTGACCTGTATGGTGTCCTATGTGCTCCACCGATTCGACTTCAGAGGAAAGAAGGCCGTGCAGACCGCTTTCACGCTCACCATGTTCATACCCGTCGTGGCAACACAGACACTGGTGTTCCGCATGATGTATGCGATACATCTGGTCAATACCATGTGGAGCGTGATCATACTCTATTCGGGCGTCGGCATAGTAGGCATATATATCATGCTCAACCTTCTCGACAACGTTACCAAAGAGATCGACGAGGCAGCGTGGATAGATGGTGCATCATATCATTACACCTTCTGGCAGATCGTATTCCCCCTCATGCGGCCTGCCTGCACCACGCTGCTCATTATCCAGGGCATAGCCCTCTACAATGACTTCTATATCCCTAATCTGTACCTCAACAGCAACGTACAGACCTTCACAGTAGCACTCTATAAATTCTACGGCTCGATGGCAACGCCGTTTGAGATCGTAGCTGCCGCGATCCTTATAGGTATGATACCGATACTGATAGTATTCATCAGTCTCCAGAAGTATATCTACAACGGTATCGCTGCAGGCGCTGTAAAAATGTGATATCTCCATACCATCCTCCTTTCACGACACGCCATCACATGTCACCCTGGGCCATCGCATATGCTTTGCATATGCGAGCCTTGGATGACATAGGGTGGTCGTGTTCTAAAGAAACACTGGATACGATGATACCTAATATGTAAACATATATTATTCAGCGTTTTCCTAAGTATCATGTGGGTGTGCCTATGAAGAACAACGGCAAGATAGTATTCTATAATATATTGAACTACATACATGTGATATTCTGGCTCAGCCTGTTATCGGTCCTGACGATATACCTTACCCTTGGTATACTTCTGATCCCCTCCTTAACATCTGTGTATATCATCGGTAAGGAGATCATCCTCGGTGACTATGACATGACCGACAGCGTGTTCAAGCGCTTCTTCGGCGGTGTCAGATCCCGGATAGGGATGATGAGATATTTCCCTCTGCAGATCATCTTCTGCCTTGAAGCCGCAGGGGTATACGCAGGGCATATCACGGGCATGAGCATCATATCCTATGTATGTACCGTGCTCATGAGCCTGGTGCTGACGTACACGATATATATATGTCTGTGCAGAGTGCATATGGAGCAAAAGTGCGATTTGATCACCGTGGCAGTGATCATGCTGTATTCGCTCCCGTCTGCACTGAGCATATGGCTGATACTGACCATCGTATGTCTGTTCTTCTGTCCCGCTGTCATGATAGCCTCGCTCCTCATCGGTGCTCTGGTACTGATAGTCATGCAGGGCGTGGCCATGATAGGCATACTTAAGTTCAAAGAAGATACCTCCCAGCTAACGGAGAAAGAGAAGACGCTCATAGCGCGTCTTTTGCCGGGAGAGAGATCATAGTACATAACAGGCAAGGCGTACCGACCGCAGGTACGCCTTGTCTGTTTATATAGCTATGGTCGTATGACGCCTTCCGTACTACCGTCCCTCACAGAAAGCATACACCCTGTCATAGAAGTCCTTCGCTTCCTCGTATGCGCCATGTCCGAGCCCCTTGTAGATATGCATGGTGCTGCCGTCTATCATCTCATGCAGCTCATAGGGAGCATCATTGCCTACTGTAAGGTCGTGATCTCCCGCGAGTATCAGCGTAGGAGCCGTTATCGAAGGCAAAGCGCTGCGGGCATCATATCCGAGTATAGCATAAGCGTTCCTGAAGAACCGCTCATAGCTATGCGGTTTCGCGAGCTTTGCAGTGATCGGGAATACCCATCTGTTCTTTTTTAGATAGCTGTCGGAGTATGTCTTCTCAGCCGTGTCCGTCCACAGGGACATATGATCGTCCCTCTTCGCCATGTCTATCCATCCGCTCACCGCGCCCGTTACAGTATCATTGGCATAGGGAGCCGTTACCGCGAGTATCAGCCTGTCTACGGCCTCCGGATGATCAGCCGCCATGTACTGCGCTATCTTACCGCCCTGTGATACGCCAAGGACCGACACCTTTTCTATGCCAAGCTCCCTCATGGTTCTTACCTGATCTGTCGCCATTTCCCTTATGGTGTAGCCCTCGGGCATTTTGTTCTTCCTGCTGAACATATAGACAGTATACCCGTCGAACCGTCTGTACGGCAGCGACAGGATCCATGCCTTCCCCTTCACAGTAGCCAGCCCGTCGGAGAGCCCGGGCAGCACGATCAGCTTCTTTTCCCCGCTCCCGAAG
>JAFYEQ010000273.1 GCA_017544185.1 Oscillospiraceae bacterium | reverse complement strand
GTTCACGTCGTAGCCGCGGAATATGAGCCTTCCCTCATCCGCCATCTTCTCGCCCTCATTGAGGACGTAGCCGTGTACGTTGCATATATTGGTCACGCCTGCGAGGACGCCCGACCCGTCGGGGTTGCGGAGCCCTCTCTTAACGTTGTAGCCCTCATAGAGCTTCGGATCTATATATGTCTGCTTGTAGGCCTCATACATCGCCTGTATGCTCAATTCTATCAACTCACTTCATACTTGGTATTTGTGCTGGGACGGTATAGTTTACACTTGAGTATCATACCAGTCGATGATCTCAAGTCCTTGTACTCGTTCAAACTCTTTTACATTATGCGTTATGACCGTCAATCCGCGCGAATAAGCGTGTGCGGCTATGAGCATGTCCATTGTTCCTATACGGGTGCCTGACATAGACAAGTCGGCGCATATCTTTCCGTATCTTGCTGCAGCTGTTGCATCGAACGGCAATATCTCGAATGGAGAAAGAAATTTTTCAAGAGCCAGTCTGCTCCGTGCATAGTGCTGGCTCTTTCCAAGTCCGTATTCTAATTCTGCAAGAGTTATGACTGATATAGCGATGCCTTCGTCCATATTTCTTTTGATCTGTTCACAAACAGATCTGACACCCTTTTGAGCGTATATGCATATGTTGGTATCAAGAAGGTATCTCAAGTTATTTCGCTCCCCGGCCGTGTCATTTTCATGTATTCTTCCATCGCTGATATGTAGTCCTCGGGCATTTCATTTATACCCTCACTGAAAAGGTCCAGTGCACGTGATCTGGGATATATCATGATGACATCTTTTTCTATAGGCCTTATGACCACCTCATCCTCGGAAAAGCTACACTCTTTGGGAAGTCTTACGTCCTGTTCATTGCCATTCTGAAATATCTTTGCAGTAAACATACGATCACCTCACATCGATCATTGGGCGTTGTTGACCCTCATGTGAGAGCGAAGGGCTGCGGTCGTGGCATCCCTGCCGCCATCTCAACTCTCCACTCTCAACATTCAACTCTTTCTTTACTGTGCCGTCATCACGAACATATCGTATATGGCTCTGATAGCGGTCTCGAAGTCCTCTTCCTCCACGCCGATGATTATGTTCAGCTCGGAGGAGCCCTGGTCGATCATCTTAACGTTGATCCTTGCGTGAGCCAGAGCGGAGAAGAGCCTGCCTGCAGTACCTCTCTGCTTGCGCATGCCGCGGCCAACTACTGCGATGAGAGCCAGATCGTTCTCTATCTCCAGCTTGTCGGGATGGCAGCGGAAGGTGATCTCATCGAGCACGGCCTTCTCCTTGCCGATGAGGGCGTCGGATGCAACGATCACGCTCATGGTGTCTATGCCGGAGGGCATATGCTCGAAGCATATGTCGTTCTTCTCCAGAGCACGGAGCACGTTCTTGCCGAAGCCCACTTCGGAGTTCATCATGTCCTTCTAGATCTGGATGACCGAGAAGCCCTTCTTGCCTGCTATGCCGGTGATGGTGAAGCGGCTGGTCTCAGCGGTGTCGGATACTATGAAGGTGCCTCTGTCCTCGGGCTTGTTGGTGTTCTTGATGTTTATGGGGATGTTGGCCTTCTTGGCGGGGAATATGGCCTCATCGGAGAATACGCCCGCACCCATGTATGCCAGCTCTCTGAGCTCGCGGTAGGTTATGGTGGTGATGGGCTCGGGATCGTCTACGATATGGGGATCTGTCACCAGGAAACCGCTGACGTCGGTCCAGTTCTCGTAGATCACTGCGTTCACGGCATTTGCCACGATGGAGCCCGTAACGTCGGAGCCGCCTCTTGCGAAGGTCTTTATGGTATCATTGGGCATAGATCCGTAGAAGCCGGGGATCACGGCGTAGGTGATGCCGGAGAGCTTCTCGCCCAGCAGCGTCCTCGTGGTATCCAGATCGAACTGGCCCTGATCGTTGAAGCGGATGTAGGCTGCAGGGTCTACGAAGTCGAAGCCCAGATACTTTGCAAGTATCATGGAGTTGAGGTACTCGCCTCTGGAAGCAGCGTAGTCACGTCCTGCGCGGTGAGCGAAGGCATCCTTGATGCCTGCGAACTCATCATCCAGCGAGATATCCAGGCCCAGACCCGATATGATATCATTGAAGCGTTCTTCGATGGCCTTGAAGGCATCGGAGAAGCTGTCGCCCTTTACTGCCATATCGTAGCAGCGGTACAGCATATCGGTGACCTTCACGTCATCCGAGAAGCGCTTGCCGGGGGCACTTGCCACCACGTAGCGTCTTGTCTTGTCCGCCAGTACTATATCGGCGACCTTCTTGAAGTGTTCGGCATCGGCCAGCGATGACCCGCCGAACTTTACGACTTTAGTTGACATTGCGGTATGTCCTTTCAGTATTATTTGTCAGTGACAGGCATCCGTAGGAACGGCGTGCACACAGATGCGCCCCGGCCGGTACTGTTATATCCTTTTACTGCCCTGCAGCGCCGCGGAGAGAGCGCAGCTCCTCCTTGGTGAGCTCACGGTATGTCCCGGGCTTGAGCATGCCCAGTTTGACGGGGCCTATGGACGTGCGGCGCAGACGTGCCACCTCAAGGCCTACGGCCTCGCACATACGGCGTATCTGACGGTTGCGCCCCTCGAATATGGTGATGCGCAGCACGCTGCGCTCGGCGGTGTCCAGCTCCGTCTCCACATGAGCGGGGAGGGTCTTGGTGCCGTCGTCAAGGGTGACTCCCGCCGACAGAGCGGTGAGCTGTTCCTCGGTCACGGTGGAGGGCACCGTCACGCGGTAGGTCTTGGAGATATGCCGCGAGGGGTGCATGATCATATTGGCGAAGTCGCCGTCATTGGTGAACAGCAGCAGTCCCTCGGAGTTGCGGTCCAGCCTGCCTATGGGGTACACGCGGTCGTCCACGTCCCGCACCAGATCCATGACGGTGCGCCTGCCCAGCTCGTCTGAGTTGGTGGTGACGTAGCCGCGGGGCTTGTTGAGCATGAGGTATATCTTGCGGCGGCGCTTGTCTATATGGATGCGCTCGCCGTCCAGCTGGATCACGTCCTTGTCATTGGCTTTGTCGCAAGGACTGCTTTCCTGCCGTTGACGTACACTCTGCCGCCGCGTATCAGCTCTTCAGCCTTGCGGCGCGAACAGCAGCCCGCATCGGCGAGCAGCTTCTGCAGCCTTATCTTTTCCATCGTTACTCACCCTTGGAAGTATCGGAGCCCTTCTCGGCCTCGGCAACTGCCTCCGTCGCAGCCTCGGTGACCACCTTCTCGTTGTGGCGCTCCAGTGCATCGTCGGACTTGTTCTTGTTGAACAGGCCTGCCACCTTGTCGAAGACCTCGGGCACCATGTCTATCACGGTGGAGTTCTTGCCGTAGTTGAGCTTCATCTGCAGGAGGTCCACCTTGCCGTCGGATATCACCAAAAAGCCAAGGGGAGTGAAGGTGATGCCTGCACCGCTGCCGCCGCTGGCAAAGCCGTAGGCTACCTTGGTTATTGGTATTATGGTGATGCCTCTGTCCACCTTCACGGGGTCGCCCAGTATGGTGTTGGCATCTGCCATCTCATGGACCTTGTCCATCGCTGCGGATACAAGTTCTTTTACCTTGGTCTGTTCGCTCATAGTGATCCTCCTTAGTATCTATTATCAGTTGTCATATCAGTAGTCGTTGGGAGCCGCAAGAGTCGGTCATGTTCCCTGAGCAACTGCGTCAGCAGTTGCACCTCTTGTCCCTTGCCCCTTGTCTCTTGTCCCTTGTCCCTATGCAACTGCGTCAGCAGTTGCATCTCTTGTCCCTTGGTGCATTACAGGAACTCTTTCAGTATCGGCTTATACCTCTTCATGTGGAACAAGTACTTTACGCCTATCGCCAGCACCGCGTTCACAAGGCTGGCGGGCCTCATGCGCAGGGTCAGCTGTGCGTCGTATACGGATCTGTCTGCGGGAGTGTCATACAGGCAGTCGATACGCACACGGTCTATGTCTACACGGGTCAGGGAGCACAGCGTACCCAGTACGTTGTATACCCCCGCGTTCATGGATCCGTAGACGATGGCGGCGGTGGCCGCATCTTCATTGCAGGATACCATATCCACATCCACGCCCGTGAAGTATATCTTCTTTATCATCCTCTTGACGGGAGGCCACAGCAGCTCTACTGCCAGCAGTCCCGCCTCGGTCTTGCGCTGTATCTTGTCTATCAGACAGGCGATCTTGTCGGCCAGATGTATGCGCCGCTTGCGCTCGGGCTTGTCCGGCTTATCGGGCTTGTCGGGCTTCGTGTCCGCATCGGGCTTTACTGCGGCCTGCTGTGCAGGCTCATCCGACGCAGCAGGCTCGTCCCCATCGGAAGACTCACCGGAGGCCGGCGCTTCGGATGCAGCCTGTTCGGTAGCGGGCTCGTCCTGCGTTGCGGGCGCCTCTGCCCC
>JAFYEQ010000272.1 GCA_017544185.1 Oscillospiraceae bacterium | reverse complement strand
GCAGGCGGCCATATACGGAGGTATCGCCATCGCACACACCGGTACGTCTCTGCCCCATGGTCTGAGCTATGCCCTGACCTACGAGGAACATATCCCCCACGGCGCCGCTGTGGGCTGCTTCCTGTCGGAGTATGTGGCTATGTGCCGTGACAAGGGCGTTATACTGGATATAACAGGCTATGATACGACAGACGATATGAAAGCCGATATAAGACGTATTACGGGCATCGACCCTATCTCGAAGGAGCTGGCAGACCTTGCCGCAAAGAGGCTCTTAGAGGTGCCGAAGAAGCTGGCGACCGCAGGATTTGACGCAGGCAGAGATGATGTGATCAGGATAGCCCGGTCTGCCTGCGTGTAAGGGTAACATAGGATAAGTTGATAGATATGCCTTCTTATCGGATGTTCCCCGATCTGATAAGAGAGGTGTATTATGAGCAAAATTTTAGTAGTCCCTGATGTCCATCTGAAGCCGTGGATGTTCGACAAGGCAGACGAGATCATCGCACGCGGGACCGTCGACAGGACGGTCCTTCTGGGCGACCTTGTGGATGACTGGGATCATGAGAAAGATCTGGACCTGTACAAGGAGACGCTTGAGCGGGCGCTGAGGTTCGTGCAGGATCATCCCGATACGCTATACTGTTTCGGCAACCATGACATGAGCTATATGTGGGAGGCTCTGGAGTCCGGGTATTCCCCCGCTGCGAGAGATATCGCAGTTGAGGGCATCAACGAGATCATACACGCCCTGCCGCCCGAGAACAGCGGATATATACACAGGATCGACGATGTGCTATTCTGTCATGCGGGGCTCTCTGAGCCCTTCGTCATAAGACGTTTCGGCTATGGCGGTATGATCGGGATAGATGAGATGATCAGTATGATAAACAGGATGGGCAGAGATGAGCTCTGGAGGGACGATTCACCTTTGTGGGCGCGTCCGCAGCACAGCGGGCTGAGGATGTACCCTTCGTACATGCTCCAGGTCGTCGGTCATACCCCTGTTGAAGCTCCCCTGCGTGAGAAGAACGTCCTTACACTGGACACCTTTTCCACTTACCGCGACGGCTCGCCTATCGGCGATCAGCGCTTCGTATGCGTGGATACGGTAAGTATGGAGCATGAGTACGTGTGACAGAGAGGATGACAGCTATGGATATCACAGCACCGAACGGGTATAATATCCGCACTGCAGTACCTGCGGACAAGGAGCGGATATGCTCACTGTTCAAGGAGATGCTCCGAACGATATACGATACGGATGATGTGAAAGGATACGAGGACGGAGTTCTTGACAAGTACTTCGCAGGCGGAGAGGACCGCATATACGTGGCTGAGTCCGACGAGGTAGCGGCGTACCTCTCTGTGGAGGTGCATCATGAGCCCGGCGACTATATCTACCTCGATGACTTCTCCGTATCCCGTGCCCACAGGAACAAGGGCGTAGGCACAGCGCTCATCGCGTGCTCGGAGAGCTATGCAAGAGAGATAGGCATACCGCTCATCTTTCTCCATGTGGAGCAGCATAACAGCGCCGCTCTGCGGCTGTATCAACGTTTGGGCTGGTCGGTGTGCAGCTACGAAGGGCATAGATATCTGATGAAAAAGTATATCACGAAATGATAACATCCCCGCCTGTCGGCGGGGATGCG
>JAFYEQ010000271.1 GCA_017544185.1 Oscillospiraceae bacterium | reverse complement strand
CTGAGAACGTGGTGCTCTACAACAAGGAGACGATCGAGTCCAATAACTTCGACGATCCCTGGGAGCTCTACAAGGAAGGCAAGTGGAACTGGGACACCTTCAAGGATATGCTCCTTGACTTCGTAGACGAAGAGGCAGACCAGTACGGTCTGGACGGCTACTGGGCAGAGAAGGCTCTGTTCCTCTCCGGCGGCGTTCCCTCTGTATCGTCCGAGGACGGCTCTCTCAAGGTGAACCTGATGGATCCCACCGTGGAGAAGTCCCAGAACTTCCTGTACGACCTCTGGAGCAACAACCTCGTCATCAACCGTGAGGTGTTCGACTGGGCTGAGCAGCCTCAGTTCATGGGCGAGGGCAAGGAGCTGTTCTATATCGTAGGTGCATGGGCAGTACAGGCAGACCCCGAGACCTGGTCTACCAAGATACCTCCCGAGCATCTGGGCATAGCTCCCGTACCCAATCCTGCAGATGCAGAGCATCCCTGGCAGGCGTCCGCTATGGACAACGGCTTCCTGCTCTGCAAGGGCGCTGCCAATCCTCAGGGCGTGGCACTGTACGCTATGTGCAACCGCTTCAGCGCTACCAATGATGATGCGATAGCTATCGCCGACCAGAAGGCTATAGATGACTTCCACTGGAGCGAAGAGTTGATCGCAGTCAACAAGGAGATCAACGATCTGGCAAGACAGTATCCCGTAGTAGATCTTGCAACAGGCGTATCCACCGACGTAGCGTCCATCACTACGGACGGCGGTGATAATGTGGGCCTGCGTGCTGCGATGCACGGTGTAGACTGGGCTACCAACAGAGAAGAGATCTCGGGCGTTGTAGAGATGCTCGTTGCAGAAGTCGACGGACAGCTCAAGGCTCTCGGCTGATGATGTGATAACTTCGCGGCTGTCCTTCGGGGCAGCCGCTTTTGTGTATAAATACGGCCATATACTGTGCGGATGCACTGTGTCCCATATGGGACATGGTGTGTCACATCGCATGATACAGCCGTTTTGGACGGTCTGTGTCCTTTCATTTTCCAGACGTGTGTGATATGATGAGATCACAAGGAGGACGACGATATGGATCTGGTAAAGACTGGTAAGTTCCTTCAGGAGCTCCGCAAAGAGAAGTCTATAACACAGGAGCAGCTGTCGGAGAAGCTGGGCGTATCCCGCAGGACCGTGTCAAGATGGGAGACCGGGAACAATATGCCCGACATCGATATACTTATCGAGCTGGCGGATCTGTATGAGGTCGATCTCCGTGAGATACTAAACGGTGAAAGGACTGTTATCATGGAAAAAGAGATCAGAGAGACCGCGCTCATGACTGAGGAATACAGCAACGAGCGCAGCAGACGCAGCACAAGGTTCGTACAGGTATACTTTATACCGGGCATCATCGGGCTCTTCGCCTTCCTCATATTGTCGAACATGGAGCTGCCCGATACGTTCATCACGGGATTTTTCAAGGGACTCACTTTTTCTATGCCTCTGACTGCCATGCTGCTGGGACTGCTGCACACTACGGGCAGTATGGGCAGGATAGAAGCATTCAAGATGAGGCTGCTGAAAGGTGAGGAGGAGAAAAGATGAAAAAGAAGGGCTTGATCGCACTCAGGATAGGTGCATTGCTGTTCGGCATAGTCGGACTGATAATGATCATCGTGGATATGCTGTCGGAGAGCGCCCCCGGATGGATGCTTCCCGCGGCTCTCGGGTGCATAAGCATCGGCACGATAATAAACGCAGTACATATGAGGATGTGAAGTTACAGGCCTGCTGCAGAACGCAGCAGGCCTTTTGTTTATGTGCGGCTCTTATCTCATCAGATCTTCCGGATATATGAAAATATCCTTGGCACAGAGCCGTTTATGTAGTATAATGCAGGTAACATACATTCGACACGATCTTTGACATACGGGAGGGTACTATGGAGAGAAAGATAGTTAAGCGTGCGGCTGCGGCGGTGATCGCCCTGCTCACCGTCACGGGATATGTGCCGATACAGCCTATAGCCGATGTGAT
>JAFYEQ010000270.1 GCA_017544185.1 Oscillospiraceae bacterium | reverse complement strand
TATCCTGATCTTCGGGACACTGCTGATAGTAGCGGGCATAGCCATGGCTATAGCCCTTTTCGTCGAAGGGAACATAGCGGCGGGCATCGTCGCGGGTATCATATGCTGCGGACTTGGCGCCTTCGTGTTCTCGATCGACGGCATACAGAAGAAGCGCTACAAGGAGAGGAACTCGCCGGGCACCAAGGCTTATGAGGGCCATCAGCGCGTGCTGAACGATCAGAAGCAGCGCGTATACAACAAAGCCCATCATCACAAGACCCTGCACGATGAGGTCAACTTCCGCTCCATGATGATCGCAGGCGTCATATTCGGAGTGCTGGCACTGATAAATATCATCATACTCTTCGCATCCTCGTCCTGGTATCCGATACTGGTACTGGCCGCCGTGATAGCCCTTGCCTTCTTCATATACACTCTCACGGGCAAGGACTACAAGGACCTGATACTCAAGTACGGCGCTGTATACGCCGACGAGCAGATGGCTGAGGCCGATTTCCGGACAGCATCCCTGTACCGCGCTCAGTCGGGCCCGCTGATCATCGGCGAGAAGTACGCGGTGATACCCTCGGAGGGCAAGAAGGTGATCATGTCCGACACGATCACATGGGTATTCGGGCGCAAGCAGTGGGTGTATAACTACACCAACGGCATATACACGGGGCGCAGCGACCGCTTCTATGTATACATCTGCACCACCGACGGGTATATGTACAACTGCGTGGTGGATGAGGCAGCCATGTATGTCATAATAGACGACGTGCTGACCCGTCTCCCCTCCGCATCGGCAGGATATTCCACCGAGATGGAGGATGTCTACCGCGCCGATCCCGCAGGCTTTGCAGCCGCTGCGAAGCCCGCTGTGGACAAGTATACGATCATAGAGCCTACAGAGGAATGATAACAGGGGCTGATGCATGAAAGCATCAGCCCCTTGATCTATACCCACTATACCGCCGCTGCAGCGCTCATCTCGCCGCTCATCTCACCGCCTATATCCGGCAGGGAGGTGGCCATGCGCTTCATATACTCATCAGCAGGCATGGGCTTGGCGTAGAAGTAGCCCTGTATCATATCACAGTCATTGGCGGCGAGGAAGTCCACCTGATCCTTCTCCTCAACGCCCTCTGCAACAGTTTCCATATTAAGGCAGCGGGCCAGCTTGATAGCCTCCGCCACTACGATCCTGCCTCTGTCGTCTGCGGCATCCCCGCGGAAGAACTCCGCATCCAGCTTCAGCACGTCAAGGGGCATATCCTTCAGAGAGTTGAGGGACGAGTAGCCCGACCCGAAGTCATCCATGGACACCTTGAAGCCGTATTCCTTGAGACGCGATATGGTAGCCAGCATAGCCTGCTTGTTGTCGAAGAAGGCGCTCTCCGTCAGCTCGATCTCGATCAGCTCGTGAGGCGTGCCCTGGGCATCCACCATATCCCTGATATGCTCTGCCAGATCGGGATCGCCGAAGTGTACGCGGGACACGTTGACCGATACGGGCACGCATTTGAGCCCCATATCCAGCCATCTGCGCTGGTCGCGGGCGGTATGGGATATCATATAGTCATCTATCTCGACTATGCGTCCGCTGTTCTCGAGTATGGGGATGAAGCGGTTCGGCGTGACGAAGCCGTACTCGGGGGACTGCCAGCGTATCAGCGCTTCCACTCCCCTGAGCTCGTCAGTCCTCGGATCGTACTTGGGCTGGTAGTATACTAAGAACTCCTCGTTCTCTATGGCGGTGTGAAGATGGTCTATGACGGTATTCTCCCACTTCTGCTCCTCCACCATCCTGCTGTCGAACAGCGCCAGAGAGTTCGTGCCGTCGATAAGGGTGGTACGTGCAGTGCGGGCATTGTTATAGGCGGTCTCTATGTCGAAGTTGTCGCGCCTTACGATGCGGCCGCTCTCATTGCGGTATACATCAGCGGTATACTCACCTACATGGCAGGTCATGCCCGTGCCCTCTATGACGCTCTCCACCGCAGTCAGTATCTTCTGAGCCTTGCGCTGGGCGTCCTCACGGTCATAGACCTTTACCAGCACCGCATGATCTGAGGTGTTGCAATGTACGCATATATCGCTGTGCCGTATCTGGGAGCTTATGGCACGGTTGACCTCCAGCAGCACCTTCTCGCCCTTTGCGGTGCAGTTTATCATACAGTAGTTGAGGTACTTCTCCAGGCCTATGCTCATGATGGCGTAGACCTTGTTCTTATGCCTGCGAACGATGGGCTCGCCCTTGAGGAGGAACCAGTTCCAGTTGTGTCCGCCCGTCACGGGGTCGGTGAAGAACAGCTTCAGCAGCCTGTTCTGTGTGACGATACTGTTTATCGCATTGATCACCATGATCACGAATATCACGATGAAGGTCACGCCCATGGCTCTGATCAGCATGTTCAAGTTCCTGAACGCTTCCATGTCTATGCTCAGATGGGTCTTGACGAACATGGTATCGGTGCCGCTCAGGGGAGAAGCCACCCACATATCCAGCTCCGCCGTGGGCACGTCCTTTGCCATATTCAGATAAGTAGTATCGGCTATCCAGCTGACGAGCATGGAATCGAAGTCGTCCGTACGGTCCTCATTGGTCTTGAATATAGAGAGCGATCCCTTGTCGGGGTACACGCGGTGATCCTTGTCGCCGTCGGAATACTCCACGGATATGTCCCGCACGCAGCTGTCCTCACCGCTCTTCTCTATATAGCCGCTGCCGTCCGTGATAAAGTAGTCCTTACCGTAGGACGATATGTCCTCGCCGCTCAGATACGCCGTCTCCATATCCGATATGGTCTCTACCTCGGCATCTATCATGGGGCCTATGGTCATATGCACGAAGTTCACGGCGGACACGGCCACCATCACGCCCAGCACTGCACTCATGAGCAGGAACAGCAGCACCGTCACCCATACCCTGTTGCGCCTTATCTTGACGCGCTTTATGCTCTTTGCCATACCTATCACCCCGTATAGAACCCATGTTCGCCCGTAGGCTGCATGGAGCGTACCTTCATGCCTGTGATCTGCACATAGCTGCCGCGTTCTACCGCCATGATCAGGCGGTCTATCATCTCTTCCTCCGCCTCCAGCTCAGCTTCCACAGAGCCGTCGGGAAGATTGCGCACATACCCGGAGACCCCATAGAGCGATGCGGCCTTTGCCGCTCTCCAGCGAAAGCCCACGCCCTGGACGTATCCCGTGAATATTATATGCTTGCGTATTATCATCTCATCACCATCATATATAACGCTCATGCGTCTTAGGTCTTATACAGCATTATACCATATAAATGCAGATATGTCCATTAAATTTTGATCAGAAACAGATCAAAAAATGCGGTATCTCCTTTATACAAGCCTATAAGCACGCCTATACACGCCGTCTCTCGTCCACTTACCCACCAGCCCCCGTATAGGCCCGTATGTTTCTATGCAAAATCACCAAAAAGAGGGGAATATTTTCCAAAAATAATTTTTCAAGATATATTGAATTTTTTTTTCGTTTGTGCTACAATAGGGATATTGGATATGCTCTGCGTTTGGAGGGGGCTTATTCTCAAATTATCATAAGGAGGTCCTGTTTTTATGAACAGAAAGAAAACAGGCATTATCGGTCGGTTGGCCGCAGGAGCTCTTGCTCTGTCGATGGCTGCTGTATCGTCCGGCTGTCAGCAACAAGCTCAGTCGAACGGCACGATCTACGTTATCGCACAGACCCGAGGAGTTCAGTTCTGGGATCTGCTCAAGGTCGGCACAGAGGACGCCGCTAACGAGCTGAACTACACCATCGCTTACTTCGATACGGAGTCAGCCAACGATGTGGACGCTCAGAGGACTTACATCCAGCAGGCCATCGCCAATGACGCAAAGGGCATAGTCATAGCCCCTTGGTCTGCAACGGAGCTCAACTCCGAGCTCGAAAAGGCTTACACCGCTCAGATACCTGTCATCACGGTGTCTTCCTCCGCTACCTATCCCGGTGTGGATTCGTACGTTGGTTCGGATAACACTGCAGCAGGTCAGATCGCAGGCAGACAGCTCGCATCCGTACTTCCCGATGGCGGCGATATCGTCATCATCGGACACTCCGCTACTGCTGCGAACGCCACCGGACGTATCCAGGGCTTCATTGATTCCGTCAACGCTATCAACGCTCAGTACAAGGCAGCTTACGGCGAGCAGAACACCAGCATAAAGGATCCTTACAACCTGGTCACCACCGAGTATTCCAACGGTCAGCGTGACGGTACCAAGGAACTGGCAGCTCAGGCTCTCAAGGAGCATCCCGACCTCAAGCTCATCTACGCTACCAACGAGAACTCTACTCTTGGCGTTTGCGACGCTATATCCGAGGCAGGCAAGACCGGTCAGGTCAAGGTCATCGGCTTCAACTCCAACGATGCCGAGCTCAACTACATCCAGCAGGGCGTGCTCACCGGCACTATGGTGCAGTCTCCCTATAACATGGGCTATCTGGGCGTTCGCTTCATAGATAAGCTCCAGTCCAATGAAGAGATCAGATCCAACTACGACACGGGCGCTATCTACGTTACCAGCTCCAACCTGAACGATGATATCATCCAGCTCTGGATCCATCCCGACAAGCAATAAGGAGGCAGAGACATGGCTAAGAACAAGAAGACGAGTGCCTCCTCAGCAAAGGCATCCTCGGGCAAGGGCGAACAGGGCGGTTTTATCGCTGCGGGCATAATGCTCCTCCTGTTCAGTATCATAATCATGCTGCTCATCATCAACATGGGCCGTACATCCAGCACGATGAACCAGAATTCTCAGAGATCGCAGGCTTGCATCGACCAGATCAACTCTGAAGTGCTCCGCGTGAATGAGAACGTCCTCGAGATCGTGGGCGGCATCGGTTCCTCCGCAAAGAACATCGAAGAGATCTCCCTTTCCTTCCGTCAGATATCCGCTCTCGAGGCTCAGTACGAGTCTATCGGCGGCCACTCCGATGCCGAGCTCAGACGTTATGACTCAGCAAAGAAGTTCACAGAAGGTTACCACCAGAAGCTCCTCCTCCTCCAGAACAATCTCGGCGGCCTCAATCAGGAAACGATGAGAATGCTCTATCAGCAGGAGATCGCGCCTATCGCATTCACATCCACAGAACTCTTCGAGGCTACAGTTGACCTCAACGCCCTGAACGTTAGGGCGATGGGCCGTCAGGTCGCTATGGTCGGTAGTGCTACCATGGGTGCCATCGCAGCCCTCGTAGTACTCGGTGAGATCGGTATCTTCGTTGCATCGAGGATCGCTGCAAAGAGAAGAGAAGACCTGGAAAAGCGTACCCAGCAGGCAGAAGCTGCTGCCAACAAGTTCAAGCACTCGCAGCAGAAGATGGCCGACCTGGCTACCACCAACATCCTTACCAACATGAAGAACCGCTACGCTCTCGAGAACGATATCACAGAGCGCCTCGAGACAGATCAGTTCAACATAGCCCTGTTCGATATGGATCAGTTCCGTTCCATCAACGACAACTACGGCTACGACTTCGGCGACGAGTACCTCGCACAGATCGCAGAGAAGCTCCGCAGCGACTTCTCCCAGTTCGCCGAGATCTACAACATCACGGGCAACACTTTCGCATTCGTATTCAACCGCGAGATCTCCGATGCACAGGCTGAGAAGCTCTCGGGCAGCGTTATCATGAACCTGGCTGCTCCCTTCAGCATCGCGAACCTCACAGTTGCTCTCACCGCTTCGGGTGCGGTATACCACTACCTTCCCGGCGACTGCATGAACCTCTCCGGCGTGCTGGTACGTCTTGACAACCAGGTACGCAACGCTAAGATGCAGGGCGGCAACAGAGTGCTCATAGTAAACCAGATGTGATCATCACGGGGGCGTACATGTACGCCCCCGTTCTTTTGTGCGCTCGCGCTCTTCATTATGATAATTATGTGAAATTTCGGGATTTTTTCAAAAACCCCTTGACAAGAGAAAAAAATATGCTATAATATATTTAGCACTCGGGATATATGAGTGCTAAATTCACTTAAAGGAGATCTTAGTATGAAGATAAAGCCACTGGCTGACAGAGTCGTTATAAAGATGACCGAAGCTGAGGAGACCACCAAGAGCGGCATAATCCTCACAGGCAATGCCAAGGAGAAGCCCCAGATCGCAGAGATCGTAGAGGTAGGCCCCGGCGGTATGGTAGACGGCAATGAAGTCAAGATGGAGCTGAAGGTAGGTCAGAAGGTGCTGGCATCCAAGTATGCAGGCACTGAAGTAAAGATAGACGGCGTAGAATACACGATCCTCCGCCAGTCCGATATACTCGCGGTAGTAGAATAAGGAGGCACACACATCATGGCTAAGGATATCATTTACGGAGAGGCTGCCCGCAAGTCCCTGCAGGCAGGTATAGACAAGCTGGCTGATACAGTCAAGATCACCCTCGGTCCCAAGGGCCGCAACGTGGTACTTGACAAGAAGTTCGGTGCTCCCCTCATCACCAACGACGGTGTCACCATCGCCAAGGAGATAGAGCTCGAGGATGCATTCGAGAATATGGGCGCTCAGCTGGTCAAGGAAGTCGCTACCAAGACCAACGACGCAGCAGGCGACGGTACCACTACCGCTACGCTCCTTGCTCAGGCGCTCGTTCGTGAGGGCATGAAGAACATCGCTGCAGGCGCTAACCCCATGGTCATCAAGAAGGGCATCGCTAAGGCAGTAGATACCGCAGTTGATGCTATCAAGGCAAACTCCAAGCCCATCAACGGCTCTGCTGATATAGAGAGAGTCGCTGCTGTATCCTCCGCTGACGATGGCGTGGGCAAGCTCATAGCAGAGGCTATGGAGAAGGTCACCTCCGACGGTGTCATCACCGTTGAGGAGTCCAAGACCGCTGAGACCCTCTGCGACGTAGTAGAAGGCATGCAGTTCGACAAGGGCTACATCACCCCCTATATGGTAACTGACACCGAGAAGATGGAGGCTGTCATAGACGACGCTCTCATCCTCATCACAGATAAGAAGATATCCTCCATCCAGGAGATACTCCCTCTCCTCGAGCAGATGGTACAGTCCGGCAAGAAGCTTGTCATCATCGCAGAGGACGTAGAGGGCGAGGCTCTCTCCACCCTTATCGTGAACAAGCTCAGAGGCACCTTCACCTGTGTAGCTGTCAAGGCTCCCGGCTTTGGCGACAGGCGCAAGGAGATGCTGCGTGATATAGCTGTTCTCACAGGCGGCGAGGTGATCTCCGAGGAGATCGGTCTCGAGCTCAAGGAGACCCAGATCAGCCAGCTCGGTAAGGCTCGTCAGGTGAAGATCACCAAGGAGAACACCGTTATCGTTGACGGCGCAGGCGACAAGCAGGCTATCGCAGACCGCATCGGCCAGATCAAGGCTCAGATCGAAGTGACCACCTCCGACTACGACAAGGAGAAGCTCCAGGAAAGACTGGCTAAGCTGTCCGGCGGCGTTGCAGTCATCAAGGTAGGTGCTGCTACCGAGATCGAGATGAAGGAGAAGAAGCTCCGCATAGAGGACGCTCTCGCTGCTACCAAGGCAGCCGTTGAAGAGGGCATCGTAGCAGGCGGCGGCACAGCTCTCATCAATGCTATCCCCGCTGTAAAGGCTCTCACCGACAGCCTCGTAGGCGATGAGAAGACAGGCGCACAGATCGTTCTCCGCGCTCTCGAGGAGCCCGTTCGTCAGATCGCAGCTAATGCAGGTCTGGAAGGCTCTGTGATCATCGACAAGATCGTATCCGCTGACAAGGTA
>JAFYEQ010000269.1 GCA_017544185.1 Oscillospiraceae bacterium | reverse complement strand
TGCGGATCTGATCACCTTCAGCGGACATAAGGTACACGCTCCCAAGGGGATAGGTGCTATGTATATCCGCAAGGGCCTGCGCATACCGCCTCTGATGACAGGCGGCGGTCAGGAGAAGGGCCAGCGTTCGGGCACCGAGGCAGTGCCTCTGATAGCCGCCTTCGGCGCAGCCGTGAAGGAGCAGATGCCTCAGATAGATACCGCCCGCAACAACGCGCTGATGCTGGGTGAGCGTCTCCGCTCCATGCTGTCGGAGCTGCCCTATGTCACGATAAACTCGGGCGCCAACTGTTCGCCCTTCATCATAAACCTGTCGGTGGAGGGTATACGCAGCGAGATCATGCTCCACTTCCTTGAGAGCAAGCGGGTATACGTATCCAGCGGGTCTGCCTGCTCCAAAGGCAAGCACAGCAGAGTGCTGTCGGAGATGGGCATGAGCGACAAGCAGGTGGACACGGCTCTGAGAGTGTCCTTCTCCAAGATGTCCTCCTGGGGCGAGATCGAGAAGTTCGTATCCGCTCTGCGCGAGGGGTATATGAGCCTGGAGAAGATAGTATGACGATATGATCGCCACTACCGATCGTTTCACGGTAAAGGGAAGCAACTGCTCGCACCGTTACCAGAGACAAGGGACAAGAGATAAGGGACAAGGGACAAGAGACAAGGGACAAGAGACAAGGGACAAGAGACAAGAGACAAGGGACAAGGGATAAGGGACAAGAGACAAGGGACAAGAGACAAGAGACAAGAGACAAGGGACAAGAGACAAGGGATAAGGGGCAAGTGGAAAGATGTGGAGAGATAAGGTATGCGTATACTGACCCCATGCCCCTGCATCTGTCTATGATCCGGATCAAGAATAGTAAAAGTCGGGCGTGAGCCTGTATCATCATAATATGGAGGCAAATATGATCTTTTTGATAGATCACGAGAACGTTACGTCGGCAGGGCTCGACGGTGTAGAGGACCTTACCGAGAACGACAAGGTGTATATATTCTATTCTGACGCACAGCAGACCATAACCTTCGATGCGCACCGCGCCATAATGCAGTCCAAGGCGCAGTTCACGTATTTTCTGGTGGCCAACGGCCACGCCAATGCGCTGGACTTCCAGCTCACCAGCTTCGTAGGGTATCTGGTGGGCAGATCTGATGACAGGAAGATATATATCATCAGCAAGGACAAGGGCTTCACGGTGATATGGAAGTTCTGGGAGGCTGCTGCCATAGACGGGCTGGGTATATACTGTTGTCCGTCCATATCCAAGGCGCTGGCCCGTGCAAGGGAGATACGCGCCGACAGGATCGCATCCGATGCAGAGCCGAGAGTGGGTCTGGACGAGCTTGGCCGTCTCCCTTCCGACAAGTCCGCCAAGCGTTCTGCCCAGTCCGACAAGTCTGCGGCAGCGCCGGTGGCAGCGCAGCCTGCGGCTGCACCTGTCGAAGCGCCCGTAACGGAGCCTGTTTCTCCCGAGGCGGCGATACCTACGGCTCCTGCAGTGTCTGCAGAGCCCGTAGAGACCGCTCCCGTGACAGAGCCTGCACCTGTTAAGGAAGCTCCCGAGAAGTCTTCTTCCAAGAAGGCAGCCCCTGCGAAGGAGCATACGCCCACAGAGCGCTCCATCCCCTACAAGGCGCTGCTAAAGAACATAGAAGACCTTCTGCAGGGCACCATACAGACCTCCGGCTTTGACAAGGTGATCGAGGTGCTGGGCGAGGCCAAGGACAAGCAGTCCTTCTATACCGGCATGACCAAGGTCTTCGGAATGGAGCAGGGACTGGCTGCATACAAGATCCTCCGTCCCGAGTATATGGGGCTCAAGCGTCAGGCAGAGGGGCTTTGAGATAAGGCGTCTCCCGTCCCATAAGGAGCGGTATGATAACACAAAAGGATATACACCGTTTTCTGGCAGATAATGGTATAGAGCCCGATGACAAGATCACCATACACGCATCACTGCGTTCCGTGGGACCGATAGAGAACGGTGCTGACGGGCTCATAGACGGCATCACATCATATCTAACAGAGGGGATATCACTGATACCCACCCATACATGGGACGAGGTAGGCAGAGATCATCCCTACTATGATGTGCGGACCACTGTCCCCTGCATAGGCATCCTCGCCAAGGTCGCTGCATTTAGGAAAGACGGTGTGCGTTCGCTGCACCCGACACATTCCGTGACTGCCTTCGGTAAAGATGCGGCCGCGTATGTGGCAGGGGAGGAGAGATGCGCTTCGCCCGCGCCTGTGGGCTCTGCGCTCAGCAGACTGTATGAGGAGCACGGGAAGGTACTGCTCATAGGAGTAGGACACGAGAGGAACACATATCTCCACTCGGTGGATGAACGCCTCGGCATCCCCGACCGTCTCAAGGATGACGGCTTTGTCATCACTATCAAGGACTATGACGGAAACGAGATAAAGACACCGCCGTTCCACACGCATTTCACAAAGGCTGCCGATACCTGCGTATCGGAATACTATCCCAACTATAAGGAGGCGCTGGCATACACCGGCGCAGTAACATACTCACAGCTGGGCGATGCTCTTGTGTATGTATGTGATGCGGTAAAAATGACAGATACCGTAAAGATGCTCTGGGAAAGGACGGACCACGATCTGTGCATCAAGGCAGATCCCGTACCGCAGAGATATTATTGCTGATGATATGCGATGATCCGGCATATCACAGACAGAAGGAGACCACCTATGGATGAGATCATACTCCTCAAAGAAGGAGAGATAGCCCTGAAGGGGCTCAACAAGCGCAATTTCGAGGAAGCGTTCATACGCAACCTCAGACACCGCATGAAGGCCTGCGGCGAGTTCGAGTACAGGCGCGATCAGTCGATGATATACTGTACTCCCGTAGGCGACGTGGATATGGATGCGGCAGTGCTGGCAGCGTCCCGCACCTTCGGCGGAGCCGCTATATGCAGGGCGGGTATCACCGAGAAGGACATCGACCGCATAGCCGAGGACGTATGTGTATACTGTAGCAAGGAACTGGACAGGGCCCGTACCTTCAAGGTGACTGCCAAGCGCTCCGACAAGCACTTCCCCTATAAGTCCCCTGAGCTGTCCGCCGAGGTGGGCGGCAGAGTGCTGGAGAAGTTCCCGCATCTTATCGTGGATCTGCACGACCCGGACGTGACAGTACATATCGAGATACGTGATATCAACGCATACATCCACACAGGCAACCGTCCCGCTGCGGGAGGCATACCCGTAGGTACGTCCGGACGCGGTCTGCTGCTGCTGTCGGGCGGCATAGACAGCCCAGTGGCAGGGTATATGATGGCAAAGCGCGGCGTGGACATATCCTGCATACACTTCGCAGCGCCCCCCTATACCTCAGACCGCGCAAGACTGAAGGTGGAGCGTCTGTGCGAGAAGCTGACGCCATATACCGGGGACAATGCGTTCTACTGCGTGCCCTTCACGAAGATACAGGAGGCTCTGCGCGACCACTGTCCCGAGGAGCTGTTCACGATCATAATGCGCCGCATGATGATAAAGATCGCCCAGAAGATCGCACGTAAGAACGGCATACAGTGTCTTATCACAGGCGAGTCCGTAGGTCAGGTGGCGAGCCAGACCATGGGTGCTATCGTATGCACCGATGCGGCATGTGAGATGCCCATGTTCCGTCCGTGCATAGGCCTTGACAAGACCGAGATCATCGAGACCTCACGAAAGATAGACACCTTCGACATATCCATCGAGCCCTATGAGGACTGCTGCACGGTGTTCACGCCCAAGCATCCCAAGACCCGCCCCGAGCTGTCCGCCGTCCTTGAAGCCGAGAAGGCATGGCCCTTCGATGAGCTGATAGACGAAGCCGTCGAGGGCACCGAGGTCAAGGTCATCAAGCTCAGCGACTGATGATCCATATTAAACGATACGGTGCAGGAGAAAGCTCCTGCACCGTTTTGACTTATACGCTCATTTACCGAGAGCGGTCAGATACCTGTACTCAATGACGATGATCTCACGGATCCACCACGCGGGAAGATACAGTATCGGGGACGGAGCGCTGACGGCATAGGTCTCAAATCCCATACCTTCGGCGATGCTTCGGGACCTGTACTGATGGAACTCGCTGGTGACGACCACAGCCCGACGGGGAAGCCCCATGCTGTCCATGATCTGGGCGGTATAGGCAAAGTTGGTCTCGGTGGAGACGGCTCGCTCCTCTGTGATGATCCGCTCGGGAGCGATGCCTCTGGAGACAAGGTCGTCGTATATGCACCGGGCCTCGGAACGGGAGCCGTCACTGCCCTTTCCGCCTGTGGCGAAGCATACCGCCGACGG
>JAFYEQ010000268.1 GCA_017544185.1 Oscillospiraceae bacterium | reverse complement strand
TCAGATAATGGAGCATATACTTATTGACCCGTTTCCCGGGAAAGACGGCGGCGTACTTTTCCGCAAGTACCGCATACGATGTTTCGAGCATATCTATCACCGTATCGACCGCATTCTCGTACTCCGAGCCGTGGGCCTTGTCGAAGAGGAGCATCATCACATCATAGTTGTCGTACAGATAGCCGACTATCCTCTTTGCCAGATCGTCATGGTCGCCCTTCACATGGACATAGCTTTTGAGGTCCTCCGTGGTCTCTTCGGCGAAATGCTCACGTATGATCGTCATGAAGCCCTTCAGCGTCTCGTCCACCACGGCTCCGAACAATCCGTTCTTGTCCTTGAAAAAGAAGTATACCGCCCCTGTGGTCAGTCCCGCATCCGAGGCTATCTTCCTCAGTGATGCCTTTGCAAAGCCCTTTTCGGTGAATTCCTGTTTCGCACATGCGATGAGCTTGTCTCTGCTCTCATTGTCGCTCATATGATACCTCCGTAGATAACGGTGTTACGTAACACTGTTATCTTACCACATATCTCTTCATTTGTCAATACCCTTTTTTGAAATTGTATGCATGAACAAATATGCATATGTTATCCGGACGGGTATATGTGGGGATGTACTAATGTCGGGGACGAGGGATGCAACTGCCGGCGCGGTTGCCGATAGGCGATAGTGCTAAGATCAGCATATCCGTATCATGCAGATCTCATAAAAATGACCGATATTTCCCATGGTACTTGACAAGAAAGTATTTATAGTATATAATCATACTAACTCTATGGGAAATATATGTTATTTGAAGAGAGGAGGCAGCCGATGAGAGTATCCACAAAGGTAGAGTACGGTATAGTGGCGCTGGCGGACATAGCTATGAACTCCGGCGACGGCACGGTCGTCACCGCCTCGGATATCGCACGCAGACAGGACATACCCCGCAAGTACTTGGAGCAGATACTCCTGCGCCTGAAGCAGACAGGCTCCCTCAGGGCGCACAAGGGCTCGGGCGGCGGGTATACCCTTGCAAGGAGCACGGACAGCATAAAGCTCTCGCAGATCATCGACGCTCTGGATGATACACTGCTCGCCGACAATGAGCCGGACATCAGGACGAGCCGCCTGAGAAGATCCGTCAGCGAGTGCTTCTGGAGCAGGCTCACCGATCTTATGAAGGGCTACGCCGACAGTATCACCCTGTCCGAGCTCATATCGGAGTGTGCTCTGTCCTCCGACAAAGACAGCGACATGTACGTCATATAGTTGAGACATGTTAGGATATAGACTGATCCTATAACACGCCATAGACCGCGTATCAAAGCCGTTTGTTGATCATGCAGATCTTACAAAGATCACGTAAAAAACTTGTAGCGATCTTTGCAAAGAAATTTGATATTGCTGTTGACAAATGAGTTTTAGTATGCTATAATCATATCATACTAATTCGATAGGAAATATGGATGAGGCGGACCGATGTTCCTGTCGATCCGATAGTAGATACGATCGGCATCAGCCGATAATAATACCGATACAGGAGGCGCAGTATGGCACTGCTCTTTACAAGGCTCCTCCGGGTGAACTACCGCTTCGGGCGAATGTCACGATGTCGACACGCCGTATAAGATAGGATCCACCCGATAAACGATATGATAAAGGAGCGAACATCATGAGCTACAGATTTGAAACATTACAGCTGCACGTTGGACAGGAGCAGGCAGACCCCGCTACCGATTCCAGAGCAGTACCCATATACCAGACCACTTCCTATGTGTTCCACAACAGCGAACACGCTGCCGCACGCTTCGGCCTCGCCGATCCCGGCAACATCTATGGAAGGCTCACCAATTCCACTCAGGACGTGCTCGAGAAGAGAGTGGCTGCACTTGAAGGCGGCGTTGCCGCTCTGGCAGTAGCATCGGGCGCAGCAGCCATCACATATACCATAGAGGCTCTTGCGCAGAAGGGCGACCGCATAGTAGCACAGAAGACGATATACGGCGGCAGCTACGACCTGCTGGCACATACTCTCCCGCTCTACGGGATCGAGACCGACTTCGTTGATATACACGATCTGGCCGAGGTGAAGGCTGCTATACGCCCCGAGACAAAGGCTATATACATAGAGACACTTGGCAACCCCAACAGTGACATACCCGATATCGAGGCGCTGTCCGAGATCGCACATGCGAACGGTATACCCCTCGTGATAGACAATACCTTCGGTACGCCCTATCTTATAAGGCCTATCGAGCACGGCGCTGATATAGTGGTACACTCCGCTACCAAGTTCCTGGGCGGCCATGGTACTACACTGGGCGGCATCATAGTAGACTCCGGCAAGTTTGACTGGACCCCCGAGAAGTTCCCCGGCATCGCAGCTCCCAACCCCAGCTACCACGGTGTATCCTTCACCGCAGCTGCAGGCCCTGCTGCATTCGCAGTATACATCCGCGCTATACTCCTTCGTGATACCGGCGCTGCTATATCTCCCTTCAATGCGTTCCTGCTCCTGCAGGGCGTGGAGACCTTCTCTCTCAGAGTTGAGCGCCATGCGGAGAATACCGCCAAGGTGGTAGAGTACCTTTCCAAGCATCCTCTGGTGGAGAAGGTCAACCATCCTTCGCTCCCCGATCATCCCCAGCATGAGCTCTACAAGAGATACTTCCCCAACGGCGGCGGCTCCATATTCACCTTTGACATCAAGGGCGGCAAGGAAGAGGCATGGAAGTTCATCGACTCGCTGCAGATCTTCTCTCTGCTGGCAAATGTAGCAGATGTGAAGTCTCTGGTGATACATCCCGCTACCACCACCCATTCCCAGCTCTCCGCAGAGGAGCTGGCAGATCAGAACATCAAGCAGAACACGATCAGGCTCTCCATAGGTACAGAGCACATCGATGATATAATAGCAGACCTTGAGAACGGCTTCAAGGCCATAGGTTAAGGAGGATAACTATGTCTAACATCTACAAAGGCACACTGGGGCTCATAGGCAACACACCCATCGTGGAGGCAGTGAACATCGAGAACGAGCTGGCTCTCGACGCTAAGCTCCTGCTCAAGCTGGAGTACTTCAATCCCGCAGGCAGCGTCAAGGACAGGATCGCTAAGGCTATGATCGAGGATGCAGAGCACAAGGGCCTTCTCAAGAAGGGTTCCGTGATCATCGAGCCCACATCCGGCAATACAGGTATAGGCCTGGCTGCCATCGCAGCTGCC
>JAFYEQ010000267.1 GCA_017544185.1 Oscillospiraceae bacterium | reverse complement strand
CCGCTTCCCATCTGATGGCTCAGGCGGTGAAGGACCTGTGGCCCGAGGCAAAGCTGGCAAGAGGCCCCGCTACCGAGAACGGCTTCTACTATGACTTTGAGGTGGAGAAGCCCTTTACTCCCGCCGACCTGGAGAAGATAGAGGTCGAGATGAAGCGTCTTGCAAAGGAAGGCTACGAGCTGGAGCGCTTCGAGCTCTCCCATGATGAGGCTGTGGCTCTGATGAAGGAGCGCAACGAGGACTACAAGGTAGAGCTCATAGAAAAGCATGACAGCAAGGGCGAGAAGCTCAGCTTCTACAAGCAGGGCGACTTTATAGACCTGTGCGCAGGTCCCCATATCATGAGCGTGGCTCCCATCAAGGCAGTGAAGCTGACCCAGTGTACCGGCGCATACTGGGGCAAGGCTGAGGACGGCATACAGATGTCCCGTATCTACGGCACTGCATACCCCAAGGCTTCCATGCTGGAGGAGCATCTCAAGGCTATGGAGGAAGCAAAGCTCCGCGACCACAACAAGCTGGGAAGAGAGCTTGAATACTTCACGACCGTTGACTATATCGGACAGGGCCTGCCCATTCTCCTCCCCAAGGGCGCTAAGGTGATACAGACGCTCCAGAGATGGATAGAGGATGAGGAGTACAAGCGCGGCTACCTGCTGACCAAGACCCCCTATATGGCAAAGAGAGACCTGTATAAGATCTCCGGTCACTGGGATCACTACCGCGACGGTATGTTCATACTCGGCGATCCCGATGACGAGAGCAAGGAGTGCCTGGCTCTGCGTCCCATGACCTGCCCCTTCCAGTATCAGGTGTTCCTGAACAGGAAGCGCAGCTACAGAGACCTTCCCATGAGGCTCAACGAGACATCTATCCTCTTCCGCAACGAGGACAGCGGCGAGATGCACGGCCTTATCAGAGTAAGACAGTTCACACTGTCGGAGGGCCATCTGATCATACGTCCCGAGCAGCTGGAGGATGAGTTCCGCGGCTGCCTGGATCTGGCGAAGTACTGCCTGGAGACTTTGGGCCTTGCCGATGACGTGAGCTACCGCTTCTCCCAGTGGGATCCCGCGAACCCCAACAACAAGTACGAGGGCACTGCCGAGCAGTGGGAAGAGTCTCAGGGCGTCATGAAGAAGATACTCGATCATCTCGGAGTTGATTACGAGGTAGGCATCGACGAGGCTGCCTTCTACGGACCCAAGCTGGATATCCAGATCAAGAACGTGTTCGGCAAGGAGGACACGCTGATCACGATCCAGATAGATATGCTGCTGGCACAGAAGTTCGGCATGGAGTATGTGGATACCGACGGCAAGATGCGCACTCCCTATATCATACACCGTTCTTCCCTGGGCTGCTACGAGAGGACGCTGGCTCTGCTCATAGAGAAGTATGCAGGCGCTCTTCCCATGTGGCTGGCTCCCGAGCAGGTGCGCATACTCTCCATCAAGCCCGAGAACAACGACTATGCGTTCGACCTCAGGGACAAGCTGGAGGCTCACGGCATCAGAGTCGAGGTGGACTTTGAGGACGACAATATCGGTCCCAAGATCAAGAGAGGCCGTCTCGACAGGATACCCTATCTGTTCATCGTGGGCGACAATGAGGTCAAGGACAGCACTGTCACCATACGTTCGAGAAAGCACGGGGATCTGGGCACCTTCTCTGCAGACGAGGCCATAAACAGGATCGTTACGGAGAACGAGAACAAGTCTCTGGACAACTGACAGACGATCGGGAACGGTCATATCGGCCGTTCCCGTTGATATCCCCTGATACTATCCTGCTTCCGATCGTTTCGCGGTAAAGAGATACAACTGCCAGCGCAGTTACTAGGGACAAGGGACAAGGGACAAGGGACAAGGGACAAGAGATGCAACTGCTGACGCAGTCGCCGGGAATGCGTGGCTATCGCCACATCCTAAATGGGGGCTGCTGCCCCATGCCCCGCATCTTTCCATGGTTTAGATCAAGAATAGTATAACATACAAAGGAAATATATGCAGCTGACACCATACACACGCAAGGTATACTACTACGAGACCGACAAGATGGGCATAGCCCATCACTCCAACTATATACGCTGGTTCGAGGAGACCCGTGTACACCTGATAGAAGAGGCGGGACTGCCCTTCGAGACGGTGGAGCAGCGGGGCATCATGAGCCCTGTGCTGGCGGCGGAGTGTGAGTACATGCTCCCCTTCAGGTTCGGAGATACCTTCATAGTCAAGGCGTACATCCCCGAGTTCGGGAAGATGCGCTTCGACGTGATATACGAGATATACGGCGAGGACGGCACGCTCCATGCCAAGGGCAGGACATCTCACTGCTTCGTCGATACGGACCTGCGCCCCGTGCGCATAAAGAAGACCCACCCCGATATCTACGATATCTATTCGCAGATATGCGATGCGGGCGACAGATTATACGGATGATCTGCGGTGCGGAGCGTTGAAAGTCTGTAGGGGGCCAACGGCTCTCCTACGGAGACCTCGTGTCGGCCCACGGTAACGCATGGATATGCCGCTTCCGTTTCAGATCTCCGTTCTCCATCCGCAGGGCGAGGCGGCATCCTACGGAAGCCTTTGCCCCGACCTTTCCCACCTTGAGTAGATATAAGGAGCATTTTTATGGATATCCCGGCAAGACTTGCGGCGCTCCGCTCCAAAATGGCGGAGCATGGGCTGGATGCCTATATCATCACATCTGCAGATCCTCATATGTCGGAGTACGTGGAGGACCGCTGGAAGGGAAGAGAATACATCAGCGGCTTCGACGGGTCTGCGGGCACGGCGCTCATCACACGCGATCGGGCCTATCTCTGGACGGACAGCAGGTACTACATACAGGCGGCGGCTCAGCTGGACGGCACGGGCTATACCCTTATGAAGGCGGGACAGAAGGACGTGCCGAAGCTGACAGAGTTCGTAGGTGAGCATCTGAAGGGATGTAATGTCGGCACCGACGGGCGCACCATATCCTCCAAGACCGCAGACGAGCTGCGGGAGCTGTGCAGCCTTACCTGCGACATAGACCTGATCGGCGATATATGGACCGACAGGCCTGCTCCCGGCGACTATCTCGTAGAAGAGCTGTCGGCGGAGACCGTGGGCGAGACCCGCATACGCCGCATAGAAAGAGTGCGGGAGGCTATGGCCGAGGCGGGGGCGGATCATCTGGTGACCGCTGCTTGCGATGAGTGCGCGTGGCTCTTTGGCTACCGCGCCTTCTCGAAGATATACGATCCCATACCCCTAGCATATGCCATAGTGTCCGCCGACCGCGTGAGGGCGTACATACAGGGCACGCTGTCTGATGCGCTGTTCGAGGCACTGATACGCGACGGGATACAGTTGGAGCCATACACCCGCTTCGAGGGGCATGTCGCTGCTCTTACCGGGAAGGTATGGGCCGACCGTGGCACGGTCAACGCCCGCATCGCAGAGAAGCTGGCTCAGAGCGGCGCGGAGCTCATCGACCGCAAGTCGCCCATCGAGATGATGAAGGCGGTCAAGACCGAGGCCGAGCAGGCGGGGATGACAGAGGCGCATATCCGCGACGGTGCGGCTCTGACGCGCTTCATATACGGCATCAAGAAACGCTGCGCTGAGGGCAGCATATCCTCCTACACCGAGCTTGATGCGGTGCAGGATATGGAGCGGCTGCGTGGTGATCAGGCGGGCTACATAGGTCCCTCCTTCGCTACGATCGCAGCCTACGGGCCGCACGGCGCCATAGTACACTACGATCCCGACGAGGATACCAACATCCCATGTGAGGCCCGCAGCTTCCTGCTGGTAGACACGGGCGGGCAGTACGACCGCGGCACCACCGACGTGACCCGCACCATCGCGCTGGGCGAGCTGACAGATGAGGAGAAGAGGACCTATACCGCAGTGCTTCGCGGTCATCTGGCTCTGGGAGCGGCGGTGTTCCCCGAGGGCACCAAGGGACAGCATATCGACGCGCTGGCGCGTCTGCCTCTGTGGGAGATCGGGTTGGACTTCGGTCACGGTACGGGCCACGGTGTGGGCTTCATATCCTGCGTACACGAGGGGCCGAACTCCGTATCGCCCCGCGCCGAGGCTACATTCAGGGAGGGCATGGTCACCTCCAATGAGCCGGGCGCATATCTGGAGGGCAAGTTCGGCGTAAGGATCGAGGATCTGGTACTGTGCCGCCGCCGCGAGGACGGTATGCTGTACTTCGACACCCTCACTCTGGCCCCCTTCGACACGGACGCCATAGTATGGGATATGCTCACCGACAGGGAGATACGCCTTCTCACCGACTATCACAGGCGGGTATACGATACTCTCCGTCCCTGTCTGGATGATGATACCGCAGAGTGGCTAAAGGGCGTTACAGAGACCGGTGGAACTACTATTCCCCATTGTAGGGGCTGACCTATGTGTCAGCCCCATGGGAACGCTAAAACATACCGTTCCCATTTTCCGACCTTCGGGGACATATTGGGTCCTATCTCACTTTATACTTGATTTTTTTTGCGGATCGTGGTATAATATCCCTCGTACAGACGATACAGACAAAAGGGGAGGACTGATATGGTATACACACTACTGCCGCCTGTGATGATGCTGCTCGGTGTGATATCCTGCAACAAGAAGACCGGCAAGATCGGACGAGCGGTGTACTGCGTACTTTTCACCGCGCTGATCACCTTTATACAGGCGATACGATATGACGTAGGCACGGACTACAAGTCATACAAGCGCATATTCACACAGCTCATAGGGCAGGAACTGGGCGAGTTCGGCAAGAGCAGGCTCGAGAAGGGCTATACCGTCATGCTGAACATATTCGCCAACGACGTGGGCGACTTCAGAGTATACTTCGCGCTGTCGGCTCTGCTGTTCGCGGGAGCGACGGGGTACTGGATATACAAATACTCATCTATGCCCGTGGTGAGCTGCACCGCCTTCGTGATGTATGGTATGTTCTTCTACTCGATGAACTTCTTACGACAGTACACTGCGGCCGTCGTGGTGCTGTACTCCTACGAGTACATCAAGAAGCACGACTTCCTCAGGTTCGCGGCGATGGTGCTCTTCGCATCCTGCTTCCACTGGTCGGCACTGATAATGCTGCCCATGTATTTCATACTGCAGATACGGATACAGCCTGTGGTGCTGGCGATATACTCGCTCATATCCGTGCTCCTGTTCATGGGGTCTACGGGCATCATACAGCAGGTGATCGATCTGTTCGACAGGACAGGTATAATGACCCGCAACCTGCGCGGCCTTATGACGGGCCAGGAGATAAGCTACGGCGTATTCCCCTTCTACTTCATAGGGTACTTCATACTCTTCATACTTATGGTCATATTCCGCAAACGAGCCTACGAGGCGGACAAGACGACGATAATATATCTGTCGAGCATGTTCTTCCTTGTGATGTTCGAGTTCTGGGGACTAAAGCACGCTATCGTGTCCCGCTTCGGTATGTTCTTCGTTATGCCCGGAGTGCTGGGGATGCTCCCCGAGACCATAAAGGCTGCCTGCGGCTTCACGGACGACCACTTCAAGCAGAAGAAGATCATGCATGTGCTGGTGATCGCGGTGTTCCTGGCGGCTGCGTCCTACTTCTACGGCGCGTTCATGGTATACAGAGGCAACGGCTGCTTCCCGTACCAGACATGGCTGCCTATATTCCAATATCTATGATGACGATCTCCGCTGTCACGAGGGTGACAGCGGAGTTGTTGTTTAGCTCTGCTCAGCACAGCGCCGGGATGAACTTGGCGAAAAGATACAGACCGTCGCTGCCTGCGGTGACGGAGTGAGGCGTGCCCTGTCTGAGGATCGTCATGGTCCCGCACTCATAGGGTATCTGCATCCCTTCGTTGATGCATACGCCGCCGCCTGCTATGACCTCATGGGTCTCCAGCTGATCTGCGTGTATGTGCTCTCCGATGCTCATGCCGGGAGCTATCCGCACAAGGTGGTAGCTGAACTTCCCGTCTGTGTCGGCAGCGGTCAGAAGGTGCTTCAGCTCCACGCCCTCAAAGGTGGGGTGAGCGTTCCATGCCAGATCTGCGAAGGCCTTATCGCCGCAGGGAGATATATACCTGCCCTCGTCGAACTTGTCGAACAGTGTTCTCATGTGACCATCTCCTTATATTTTATAAGTACAGTATACACGAGAACTACGAAGATCTATTGTAAAAAATTGCGGAGAGAGCTGATATATTTTTTCGGGGATACCCCCACGATCTTCTTGAAGTACTTGTTGAAATGGCTCTGATCGAAGAAGCCCACGTCAAGGGCGGCCGACGTGATCGGCTGGCCGCTGCGCAGCATCTGCTGCGCCATGCGTATGCGGGACTGTATGCGGAAGCGGTTCGGGGTGAGCCCCGCTGCCTTTTTGAACTTGCGTATATAATGGAACTTGCTCATATACAGATCGTCTGCAAGGCTGCCGATATCCCTGTCATCCTCGGGATGCTCCGCTATATCGTCCCTGCATCCTGTCAGCAGCTCATCGTCTGCAGGAGCGTCGGTATAGGTATCATATATCGCAGCCGCCGCTTCGAGGATACGGCCCTGTACATCACCGTCGGGCAGTGCTTCCTTTTCCCACGACCACTTGACCGCGGAACGCACGAGCTTCAGGTATCTCTCACGGTCGCCACCGAGCATATCCTTTTTGATGCACAGGGATATCATATCCACGGGATCGTCGGACACTATGGAGTGATCCTCATACGGCAGCAGGAAGAATACGGTGCCCGCGTCTATGTCCCGTCTTTCGCCGCCCACGGTCAGCAGGGCGCGGCCGCGGAGCGGGGCGGATATGACGATATGTGAGGAATGGCTGTGCTCCTCGAAGCGCAGTATCCCGTCTTTTATGGAGACAAATTCGATCTGGTCGGAAATATAGAATATCATATCCATAGTAAGGGTCCCCATGGGTCGGAAATAAGAATGATGAGTATGTGCGTTGCCGTGGGCGGACACATAGGGCTCCGAAGGAGACCATGTCCCTACGGAAGGAACGGGATGTTTGAGCGTTCAGCAGATCCTGGGGAGCAGTTCGCCGCGGGGATAGGGGAGGAGCGCTCCGGTGCCGAGGGGCGTGGTCATGATCACGCGTCCCGGATCGGAAGAGGTGACGTGACCGATCACGGAAGCATGGGGACAATGGCGGCGGAGCACGTCAACGACGGCGTCTGCCCGTTCGTGGGGAGCGATGATCACCATGCGCCCCTCGCAGGCGAGATACAGGGGATCTAATCCCAGCAGATCGCATACCCCCTGTACACGGCCGTCTACGGGTATGCTGTCGCGGTCGAGGACTATGCCCTTACCGCTCTGTGAGGCTATCTCATACAGTACCGTGCCCACGCCGCCCCTCGTGGCGTCGCGTATCACATGGACATCGGGACATACCGACAGCACGTCCTCCACGGTGTCCCACAGGGGAGCGCAGTCGCTGTCTACGTCCGCATCTATGCCAAGATCTGTGCGGGCAAGGAGTATGGTACAGCCGTGCCTGCCGATATCTCCCGTTACTATGACGGCGTCGCCGTCTGCGGCAAGGGAGCCCGAGGTATGTACTCCCGGGGATATGAGGCCTACTCCCGTAGCGGTGATGAACACGCCGTCCGCCTGGCCCTTGCCCGCTACCTTGGTATCGCCCGCCACCACGGTGATGCCCGCTGCATCGGCGGTGCGTCTCATGCTGGCCGCTATCTCCTCCAGATCTGCGGCGGCGAAGCCCTCCTCGATGATGAAGGCGGCGGTCATATACATGGGCTTTGCGCCCATGGAGGCCAGGTCGTTGACCGTGCCGCACACAGCCAGCTTGCCTATGTCGCCGCCCTTGAACCTCCACGGGGAGACTATGAAGCCGTCGGTCGAGATGGCTTGTCGTCCCGAAGACGGCATATCTATCACGGCGGCGTCATCTGCGGTAAGGTGCTCAGATCCCAGATGAGCCCTGAACACCTTGTCTATCAGCTCGGCTGTCTGCCGTCCGCCCGCACCGTGTGCGAGAGTTATACGTTCGTCCATAGATCCCCCTATCGTCGTTCGTACATGAAGTATGCGGAGCAGGCGCCCTCATCGGATACCATGCAGGCGCCCACGGGATGGTCGGGGTCGCATATGGTGCCGAAGAGAGGGCAGTCCGCGGGGCGGCATCTGCCGCTGAGCACGTCCCCGCAGCAGCAGGCGGGGTCGGTGCGTCCTTCCATCGCGGGTATGCCGTGGCGTGTACGCGCGTCAAAGGCAGAATACCCATCCCGCAGACGCAGCCCCGACATGGGTATGCTGCCCAGTCCGCGCCATACCGCGTCGCAGGGCTCCATGATCTTGTCTATGAGCCGACGGGCAGCAGGGCTGCCCTCGGGGCGTACAACGCGGGGATAGCAGTTGACGAAGAAGGACTCGCCCTTTATGAGGCCGTTCACCGTCACAGCAAGGGCGGTGATCAGCTCTGCCGTGGTGAAGCCTGCCACCGTGCCCGATATGCCCATGGACTTCAGCTCCTCGTATACGTCAGTGCCCGTGATGGCGCTGACGTGGCCTGGGTACAGGAAGGCATCGGCCGAGCCTATGAGCGCACGGTAGGCCCCGGGCATGGTCTTGTTGGCGGTGAGGAGCGTGAAGTTGTCCGTACCCTCCGATGCAGCCCGCTCTACGGCTATACATGAGGAGGGGACGGTGGTCTCGAAGCCCACCGACAGGAACACCACCTGTTTGTCGGGATGCCGCCGTGCTATATCCACCGCATCCGCGGGAGCGTAGACGATCTGTATATCTGCTCCCCGGGACCTGGCGTCCGCTAAGCTCATATCACTGCCCGGGACGCGGATCAGGTCGCCGAAGGTGCATATGATGCAGCCCTTCTCCAGCGCGAGCCATACCGCCTCGTCGATATATGACACGTCAGTCACGCATACCGGACACCCGGGACCCGAGATCAGTACTATATCCTCCGACAGGAGAGAGCGTATCCCCTGTCTTGACAGCTCATGGGTGTGCGTGCCGCATACTTCCATTATACGAAGTTCCCTGCCGCGGTAACTTGACAGTATCTCTGCCGCTCTTCGGAGCTTATCGTTCATAGCAGATCTCCCAGCAGCTCATCGGCCTCGTCCTCGTCAGAGGCGGTGATCTTGGCTATGGCTGCCCCCGCGTGTACCATCACATAGTCTCCGGGCAGGAGCTCATCCAGCAGGGCGGCGCTCACTTTGCGCCGTGCTCCCGATACGTCGATCAGCGCCGTATCCTCATCTATGTCGATGACTCTTGCTGCTGTACCTACACACATGATCCATTCTCCTATCTGTGCTGTGTACAGGTCATCTGTACACAGCGTGATACGCCTGACCTACGCAGATGCCGCCGTCATTTGGCGGTATCAGCGAGTGGGTCAGCACCTTGACGCCCGCCTGCTCCAGCGCCGTCTGCACCATGCGCAGAAGCAGCGTGTTCTGGAAGCATCCTCCCGACAGCGCTACGGTATCTATGCCATATCTCTCACGGGCAGTAAGGCATTTCCCTGCCACTATACGCGCCAGCCCCCGATGGAAGGCATAGGCCAGCATATCCGCGTCCTCGCCGTCGGCACGCCTTATGGCGATGTCTCTCACCAGCGACAGGGTATCGTCGGGGGTGGGGATATCTCTTATGCCGGGATACGTTGCGTATCGACCTGCTGCATACATCAGAGCAGAGGCGGCCTCGCCTTCATATGAAGAGGTGCGCCGTATGCCGAGGATGGCAGACACCGCATCGAACAGCCGTCCACAGCTAGTAGATCTGACACAGTTGATGCCGCCCGAGATCATAGAGCGTATGATCTTCAGCGTGTCAGAACTGCATATCCCCAGCTCTTCCGTGATGCGCTCCGCGTCGGGAAGACCCGATAATATCCCTGCGGCGATGCGCCAGCCCTCTCTTGCGGCGGCATCGCCCCCCGCCTGTATATAGGGCGTGATGTGGTCTGCACGCTCATAGGATCTGACGTCGCATACCAGTATCTCACCGCCCCATATGGTGCCGTCGTCGCCGTAGCCCGTGCCGTCAAGAGCTACGCCGATCACTGTGTCGGTGCGGCGGTGCTCCGCCATGCAGGAGAGTATATGGGCGTAGTGGTGCTGCAGACGCATAAGGGGCACGCCGTAGGAATTTGCTATCTCACCGGCCAGCTCTGCGCTGTTGTACATGGGATGGCTGTCGCATACTACCGTATCGGGAGTGCAGCCCAGCAGGTCCGTCATGCGGCCGATGCCGCTCTGCAGTGCGCGTATGCTGCGGACATCGCTCATATCCCCGATGTACGGGGACGGGTATATCATGCCGTCTTTAGCTATGGCAAAAGTGCCCTTGAGCTCACTGCCTACGGCGAGCACGCATCTGTCCGAGGATGTACCCGTCGGGAACGGTAGAGGCGAATACCCCCGTGAACGGCGTATCATATACGGTCTGCCGTCGTATATGTCCGTCACGCTGTCGTCGGCGCGGAGAAGTATCTCCCTGTCGTGGGACAGTATGGTATCGCAGTACCCTGCGATACCGGCCGCGTCCTCGTCGGTGCGGCATATGGGAGCGCCGGGGACATTGCCGCTGGTCATAATCAGACAGTCGGTGAAGTCGCGCCCGGTGGGCGATCTGTCGGGCAGCTCGAAGAGCAGCACATGCAGGGGCGAATAGGGCAGCATCACGCCAAGATACGGACAGTCGGGGGCAGCATAGGGGGATACCTCGCCATGGCTGCTCTTGGGAAGCAGCACTATCGGCTTCTGCCAGCCGTCCAGCAAAGATGCAGACAGATCTGCGGCGGTATCGTCTAAAGTGCATTCCCGTCCGATCGTATCCATATCGCGGCACATGACCGCGAAGGGCTTGGACGGGCGGCTCTTCAGTTCTCTAAGACGGCGGACAGCGCTGTCGGAGCGGGCATCACAGCACAGATGGAAGCCGCCGATGCCCTTCACAGCGGCTATGCCGCCCGTGCGTATCACGTCCCGCACATGGGCTATGGCGTCGGTGCCCGTCATGTCCTCCCCGAGGATATACACCCGCGGGCCGCATTCGGTGCAGCAGACGGGCTGCGCGTCGTAGCGGCGGGACATATGGTCGGTATACTCCCCGGCGCATTTGGGGCACATGGGGAAGGATGCCATGGACGTGCGCTCGCGGTCATAGGGCATGGATGAGAGTATGGTGAGCCTGGGGCCGCACTGGGTGCAGTTGATGAAGGGATGCAGGTACCGCCTGTCAGTAGGGTCGGTCAGTTCCGCCCTGCAGCGGGAGCATATGGCTATATCGGGGGATATATATGCAGCGCTGTCATCATGGGCGCTCTCGGCGATGATGAAGCCGTCAAATGGCGGCATATCCTTGATAGTGACGGATATGTCCGCGATAAGGGCACGCTTCGGCGGAGAGAACCTGACAGCATCGGTGAAGGCAGATATGTCCTCATCGGTGCCCTGTGCCATGATCTCCACATAGGAGCCCTTGTTGGACACAGTGCCGCTGATATGATATGTCCGTGCTGTGTTGGCGGCGAAGGGGCGGAAGCCCACCCCCTGCACTATGCCGTATATACGTATGATATGTGTTTTCATGTCCGCTCATCCCCGATAAAAGTATACCATATATCTCTGCATTTGTCAATCGGATGTTGGACTGCCGAGGGTTGACATTATGCCCGCGAGAGGGTATAATGGTAAGGGATGAAGATCCCGGAGCGTCGGGGGATGTTTCGTTTGCGTGGAGGGCGGACACGCGGCCTCCGCAGGAGACCACTTCGCAGGAGACCACTCCGCAGGAGACCACTCCGCAGGAGACCATGTGCCTTTACAAACAACGGTCCCATGGGGCGGACACGCAGCTCCCCGCAGGGGAGGATGTGCCCCTATAGACAGCGATCCTATGGGGCGGACACGCAGCTCCCCGCAGGGGAGAATGTGCCCCTACACTCCTAATTCCTAACTTTTATAGTGGTGTATTATGATAAAGACAGCGATATACGGCAAGGGCGGTATAGGCAAGAGCACTTGTACAGCGAATACAGCCGCTGCTCTGGCGGTGGCGGGAAAGCGCGTGATACAGATCGGATGCGATCCAAAGGCGGACTCTACCATGGCGCTCCTTGGTGGCACGCCCGTCACGTCCGTGATGGACTATCTGAGGGCCCATGACGATGAGCCCCGGGACTACGACGTCATATCCCAAAGGGGCTTCGGAGGCGTGCTGTGCATCGAGACGGGAGGACCTACTCCCGGTATGGGCTGTGCGGGACGGGGCAT
>JAFYEQ010000266.1 GCA_017544185.1 Oscillospiraceae bacterium | reverse complement strand
GGATACGCCCTTCACAGCGGAGTTCTCGTCCTTGATCCACTGAGCATAGGTCTTCAGGTCTGCCTTGATCGCATCGAAGGTAGCCTTGTCCTTCACGCGGATCTCAGCCACTCTGGTCTTGCCGTCCGCAGCTATCTTCAGAGCAGCGCGGAGAGCGGTATCGGCAGACTCCTTGTCGCCGTAGAGCTTGTTCTCCTTAGCGAACCAGTTCATGGCATCGGAGGTGCATTTGGGGGGATCGAAGTACTTGACCTTGGTACCTGTGGTCTTAGTGTTTATGTTGAAGTGGGACTTGTTGTGTATCCACTCATCGGGAACGCCGAAGTAGATATGCCGCAGGTTGGTGGGAACGGGCTCGGAGAGTATGGGATCGTCCCATGTGGTGTCCACGTTGTACCAGCTGCCATCGATCTTTATCACGTTCCATGCGTGGGAGTCGCCCTTCTCATTGGTGCCGATGACTACCATGGACTCGATGTCTGCCAGATCGCAGAGATACTGCATGGTCTTTGCGTAGCCCTCGCACTGGATGGTGCCCTTTACAAGGCCGCCGTATATGGTGAAGTTGTAGCAGGTCTCCTCGATGCGGTCGGGATCGTACAGCTCAAAGGTGTTGTGCAGCGCGATATAGTCATGGAAGGTCTTCACCTTGCCGTAGGTGTCAAGGCCTTCAGCCTGGCCAAGCACCTTCGCAGCGCCTGCGTCCACTTCCTTCTGGAGCTTTGCTATGATATCGGGATCGGTCTCCCAGTACCAGAAGCGTCCGCGCTCTGCACGGTTGGCGATCCAGAACAGCTCGGGCTCCTGAGTGTACATGCAGCCGTATACCTTGATCCACATCTCGTTGGAGATGCTGTCGTCTACAGCCATCTTGGTCTTGCAGGACTTCACGCAGTCCAGCATATCCTTGTAGAGCTGCTTCTCTGCGTTGGAGAGCTGATTGTAGCCGTAACGCTGGGATACGTCGATGTTGTATTCCTTCATCACGGGAGGCTTCTCCACGGGAGCAGCGGTGGTGCCCGCCTCGATCATTGCGATGATGTCAGCCTCGTTGACGGTGGTGCCTGTAGGCTCCTGAGTCAGGAAGTAGTCATCGTCCATAGGTACGGACGCATCGGTGATCATAGCGGAGGGATCCTTGAAGGTGGCGGTGGTGGTGGTCACCTCATTGCCCTGCTCGTCGGTGACGATATTGCCGTCGGGGTCTGTGACTGCGGTCACATCGGTCTGTGCAGGGTCAGTCTCCTCGGGAGAGGGAGCCACGGTGCCGTTCTCTATGGTGTTGAACGTGGGCTCATCGTTCCCGTTGTTCTTGCTCTGACAGCCCGCAAGGCATGAAGCGGCGATCAGCACGGCCGCCGCGAATGCTGCGATCCTTTTGTTCAGCGGTGTTATCTCCATTCTTTTTCTATGTGTAGTATGTATAGACAGATATGATAGGGAGCCGTACGTTAGAGATCGGTCCCCTGTATCTCCGACGAGGGGGGCACACGTAGGTGCCCCCCTACTCCTGAACTCTAACTATTACTTGTAAACTATATCGTAGTGAACGACCATAACGCCCATGGTGTAGGACGACTGGCGCTTCACCTTATCCACCTTGGAGGACTTGGACTTAGCGTACTTCTGGATAGCCTTCCAGTAGCTCTCGCTCATCATCTGGTCGTATACGTTCTTGTCGGTGACCATTACCTCGCATACGTATGTGCCGTTGGAGATAGCCTTGTCTACCTGAGCCTTCAGAGCCTTGTCAGCATCGGTCTTGTTGTCGAAGTGGAGATCGATGCCGGAGAGGTAGAAGTAGTTAGCAGCGTACTGTGTGCAAGCAGGAGGATCGAAGAGATGTATCTTCTCGCCTGTGTTGCGGACGAAGTTATTGATATTGAAGTGAGTGATGTTGTGGATCCACTTGTCGGGCACGAGGAAGAACTCGTACTGCTTGTACTTGCTGTCCCAGGAGTTGATGGGATCGCCCCATGTGGTATCGAAGTTGTACCACTTGCCGTCAACGCTGACCACGTTCCATGCGTGGGACTCGCCCTCGCTGGTGGTACCGATGACTACTGTGGACTGTACGCCCAGCATATCGCAGAGGTACTGTACGGTCTTAGCGTAGCCTGCACACTGGAGCTGGCCCTTCTTGGTGCCGTGGAGACCGTTGTAGATGGAGATGTTGTATCCCTCGGAAGAGAGCGAGAAGTCGTTCATGTCAACGATGGTGTCGAAGATCACCTTCAGCTTGTTGATGGTGCTCTTCTTGCCTGCCTTCTTCACGATCTTCGCAGCAGCGGTGTCGATCTCGTCCTGCATGGAGTGGAGGGTCTCGATGTTCTGCTCCTTGAAGGAGAATATCATGGAGGAGGACATGGTCATAACGCCTGCTCCGCTCATCCAGAAGAGCTCGGGCTCATTGTTGAGGACGGTGATGTATACCCTCAGAGCCTGCTCTGCGGTGAGGCCCTGACGATAGCCGATGCCGGAGTTGAGGCTCATGACAGCTGCCACTACGTCGCCGTAGAACTGCTGCTCTACCTCGCTGAGCTGCTTGTAAGCGTATCTGGTGGTATAGTCTACCTTGTAGTTGCCGAGGGTGATGACAGTGCCGTTCAGGTTCATCTTCTCATCGTTGAGAGCAGATGCACCTGTGGGAGCGGGCAACATGGAAGGATCTGCCCATGTAGCCTCGGGAGCGGGAACGGTCTCCTCGGTGGTCTTCTTCTTTTTCTTCTTGGGAGCCTCTTCGGTAACGGTGGTCTCCTGAGTATCGCCGTCGTCTATGAGCTCCTCTTCCTCGGTCACGGTGGTGACCTTCTTCCTCTTCTTTACGTTGCCGTTCTTGTCAACGTAGTCGGAGGTGAGGTAGTCGGTGTGTATGAACGCACCGCTCTTGATCTTGTAGTAGCCGGTATCGGTGACTGCGATGACCTCTACCTTGTCGCCGTCGTGGTAGGTAGCGATGGGAGTAGAGCCTATGACAGCCCTCTCACGAGCGTATACCGTGCCGGTGTTGTTGTCGGTCTGCTTTACGTACATCACTGCGGACATAGCGGTCTCGGTCCAGGAGGAAGCAGCAGTCAGCATATCAGCGGTGGACTCTATGTCCTCGTTGGTTATGGTGCCCATCTCGGGCTCGGGAGCTTCGGTGACAGCAGGCTCGGTAGCCTCGGTCTCCGTTGCCTTCTCGGTCTTGGTCTCCTCGACTGTGTCCTCGACCTCGGGGGCAGCCTCGGTCACGCTCTCGGCGTCAGCATCCACAGGCTCTTCCTCGGTGATGAGGGTGGTAGTCTCCATAGTGGGGATAGAATTCTCGGCAGTCTGCTGTGCGCATCCCGCTGCGAACACAGCGGCAAGAGCACATACCAGTATCCTTTTCTTCATTTGATCGGCTCCTTTTCTTATTTTTCGTATATCATTGTTTGATAGTGATGACTTGTTCACAAGATCCGGGGTCCGGTCTCGACGGGCCGACACGCAGGTCAGCCCCTACACTCAGGTCAGCCCCTACAGGATCATGCGGGCTCTTCGCCGCCAGATCCCGGATCTTTTGTTGCTTTGATCTTCTCTATGCGCATATCCTCCACCACAAGTACCGTGAAGGTGATGTCTCCATAGGATACGGTGGGGATCTCCCCGTCCTCGGGGATGTGTCCTATCAGGGCGGTGACGAAGCCTGCCATAGTGTCGTACTCGGTGTCTTCGGGGAGCGGAGAGCCCAGCATCTCCATGGTATGAGCAGCCCCTGCAGAGCCGTCGATCATCCATACCCCGTCGGAGATCTGCGTCACCTCGTCGTCCTCGTCGTCGTACTCATCCCGGATAGAGCCGAACACCAGCTCCACCAGATCCTCCATGGTGACCACGCCGTAGGTGCCGCCGTATTCGTCCACCACTACAGCCATCTGCACCTTCTGACGGGTGAATATGCGGAACACATCGTCGCAGACACAGCTGCGGGGGATATATTCCACGTCCCTCATGAAGGTCTCGGCCGCCGCATCGCTGGAGGGCATCCCCACCAGACACAGCAGATCCTTCACACAGATCACGCCTTCGATGTGGTCGATATTGTCGCGGTACACGGGTATACGGGAGAAGCCGCTGTTTATGGCGGTGTATACCACCTCGGATATGGGCGTGGACATATCCACTGCCACTACGTCCGTGCGGTGGGTCATCACGCTCTCTACGGGCATATCATGGAAGCGGAACACATGGTCGATCATATCGCGCTCGGACTGCTCTATGGCACCGTCCTCGCTGCCCTCGTCCACCAGCTTCATCACGTCTTCCTCGTCCACTGCGGGGTCTATGCAGCTGGAGTATATCCACATGCTCACGTGCCCGAAGAAACGGGACACGGCAACGTAGAGCCTGTCGCCCGTCACACGGTCATGAGCCGTCTGAGGGTCTATCTCCGACTGGCTCTCCTGATAGTCCTTCAGCGTCAGCGCGAACCATGCGAGACCCGCCCACAGGACCATATCCACGATGGTGGATACCAGCTCATCCCTCCACGACTCCAGCGAGAGGACGTGCAGCACATCCAGCACCGCGCCCGCCAGCGCCATCAGTATGATCGACGCAGTGAGCCATGCGCGGACGAGGCCCATGGCGAACCAGGTAAGAGGGCTCCCCGGGCCGTAGATATCGCTGTCCCACATCTCGGACGGGACACGCTCCATCTGCAAGTATCTGCGGTAGAAGTATGCGTTGATGATACCCGATATCAATATGAGCAAGTACAGTACGATCTTTATGATAAGTCCCGCCTCGGGGTCCATACAAGATGTTCTCTCCTTCTCGTGCTGTTGCACTTTATCATTATACTACATTTCTCCCTCTATGTCAACACGTCAAAAAGCAACAAATTGATACGATCGGGGCATTTTATTCAATGAAAAATGCCCGATCTGACCGCATATCGTTCAGATCGGACAAATTTTTGACGTATGTAAGATCGTTACCGAATTTTGGCAGGGAGATGCAACTGCTAACGCAGCTGCATGGGAAGGGACAAGGGACAAGAGACAAAGGACAAGAGACAAGGGACAAGAGACAAGGGACAAGGGACAAGAGACAAGGGACAAGAGACAAGGGACAAGGGACAAGAGACAAGGGACAAGAGACAAGGGACAAGAGAAGAGTGATCTCCATCTTCTAGTCAGCATTTATCTATCGTTTCCCTTGACGACGAACGTCCCCGCCCATCTCAACTCTTAACGCTCAACTCTCGACACGCTCTCAACTCTCGATGCGCTCTCAACTCTTACTTAGTAAGTCTCCAGATGTTGCGTGCGTATTCGTCAACGGCCCTGTCTGCGGAGAATATGCCGGCGTTGGCGGTGTTCTGGAGAGACATACGGTGCCAGAGAGCGGAGTTCTTGTAGCACTCGGAGATGTACTGCTGTGCGGACTGGTATGCGTCGAAGTCGGCGAATACCATGTAGGGATCCTTGTTGCGGAGGGCATTAGCCACTTCCTCGAAGGTGCAGCCGTTGATGCCGCTGTACATCTTGTTCACAGCGCGGCGGATGGTCTCATTGTTGTTGAACCAGTCCTCGGGACGATAGCCCTGTGCCTTGCGTGCCAGTACCTCATCGGCGGTCATGCCGAATATGACGATATTGTCTGCGCCCACCTGCTCGCGGATCTCCACGTTGGCTCCGTCAAGGGTACCCAGTGTGACAGCGCCGTTGAGCATCAGCTTCATGTTGCCTGTGCCGGATGCCTCGGTGCCTGCAAGAGAGATCTGCTCGGATACGTCAGCAGCGGGCATGAGCAGCTCGGACAGTGTCACGCAGTAGTCCTCAAGGAAGATGACCTGCAGCTTCTCGGAGATCTTCTTGTCGCGGCGTATCTCCTCGCCCAGCGCCCAGATCATCTTGATGATCTGCTTTGCCAGATAGTAGCCGGGAGCGGCCTTCGCTGCGAATATGTAGGTCTTGGGCATGAAGTCCATGTTCGGGTCGTCCAGAAGAGCGTTGTACTCTGCGATGATATTGAGGGCGTTCAGGTTCTGGCGCTTGTACTCATGCAGACGCTTCACCTGTACGTCGAATATGCTGTCGGTGTCCAGTACCCTGCCGTAGGTCTTCTTCACATAGTCTGCGAAGTGGACCTTGTTGGCGCGCTTGATCTTGCCGATGCGCTCAAGCACCTTCTTGTCCGAGTCGAACTTGGACAGCTTGGACAGCTCTGCAGCGTTCTTCTTGAAGCCGGGGCCGATGAGCTCTTCCAGGAGAGCGGTGAGCCCGGGGTTGGACTGGAGCAGCCAGCGGCGGTATGCGATACCGTTGGTGACGTTCTGGAACTTGTGAGGGGTATAGCTGTACTCGTTGGCGAACACATCCTGCTTGATGATCTCGGAGTGCAGCTTGGATACGCCGTTGACGCTGTGGGACGCACATACGCACAGCAGAGCCATATGTATGCGGTTGTCCTGTATTATGCTCATGCGGGACACCTTGCCCTCGTCGCCTGTGCGGTCAAGGATCTCAGCGCAGTAGCGGCGGTTGATCTCGCATATGATGTCGAATATCCTGGGAGTGATCTGGCGCACCAGATTGCAGTCCCATTTCTCCAGCGCCTCAGCCATGACGGTATGGTTGGTATATGCAAAGGTGTTGGTGATGATGTACCAGGACTTGTCCCAGCTGTAGCCGCAGTCATCCAGGAGTATGCGCATGAGCTCGGGGATGGCCAGTGTGGGATGGGTATCGTTGATATGTATAGCTACCTTCTCATGGAAGTTGTCCAGAGTGCCGTACACGCTCATATGGCGGTTGACGATATCGCCGATGGATGCGGCACAGAGGAAGTACTGCTGACGGTAGCGCAGGGACTTGCCCTCAAGATGGTTGTCGTTGGGGTAGAGCACCTTGGAGATGGCCTGAGCCACGATGTTCTGCGACAGAGCCTGAGCATAGTCGCCCTGATTGAACATGTTCATATCGAAGGAGGGAGCCTTCGCCTGCCACAGTCTGAGGACAGATACGCCCTCGCTGTCGTACCCGGGAACGTACATATCGTAGGGCACAGCCAGTACGGTGCTGTAGTTGCGGTGCTCGATGTGATGGAACTTGTCGTCCCAGTACTCATGGACCTCACCGTCGAAGTGTACCTCTATGGCCTTGTCGGTCTTGGGCACCAGCCAGGACTCGCCGCCGGGGAGCCAGTTGTCGGGGAACTCGGTCTGCCAGCCGTCCTCCAGCTTCTGCTTGAATATGCCGAACTCATAGCATATGGAATAGCCCATAGCGGGATAGTCATCGGTAGCAAGTCCGTCCAGATAGCATGCAGCCAGTCTGCCAAGACCGCCGTTGCCCAGACCTGCGTCGGGCTCGTAGTCGTAGATGCGGTCCAGGTTCACGTCCCAGTCGTGGAGGATCTCCTCCACCATCTCGTTTATCTCAAGGTTGTACAGGCTGGTCTTGAGAGAACGCCCCATGAGAAACTCCATGGAGAGATAGTATATCTCCTTGCGTCCTGCGGAATGGACCTTGTTGCGGTACTTGCGTCTCTTGCCCCTGAGCAGCTCCACCACCACAGCGGAGAGAGCCTTATAGATCTGATTGTCCGACGCTTCAATGGGCGTGACGTTGAAGTCGACCATCAGTTTATTGCGTATCTTCTCGGAGAGATCGTCCTTATTGATGATAGGT
>JAFYEQ010000265.1 GCA_017544185.1 Oscillospiraceae bacterium | reverse complement strand
TCGGCAAAGTCTATCTGGAATCCCATGAGGTTCGTTATGGAGCTATCGGATATCTCATAGCTCTGGTGCAGCCTGCCGCATTTACCGAGACCGTTGAAGGTATCATACAGCGCCGTTATGATGAAGCTGTCTGTCCTGCCGTTCAGCGTCACGTCTACGGTATCGCCTATGCCGGCACCGATCTCCGCTGCTATGGGATAGGTGATGGCTATCTCATCCTTGGCGTCGGGAGCGTAGCCCTCTTCGTAATAGTAGTCCTCGGCTCTGGTGTCGCGGCAGTACATGAAACGTATGGCGGTAGTCTTGTCGCCGTAGCCTATGACTGCTGATATCTGAGCCTCGTTGTGTACCCGGGCATCCATACCGTTGTCCGCCAGTTCACGGCGTACTTCCTCGTTGGCATCGGCTATGGTCTTGGTACCGCCCATGATGTCGCTGACGTATTTATTATTGACGTAGTAGACGTCACTGTCGGTGACGCTGATCAGATACATCAGCTCATCGCTGCTGAGAGTCTCGGCGGTATTGGCAAGGACCATGACAAGCAGAGCGCTCAGCGTGAACACCGCTGTAACGATGGCCGTCTGTCTGGGCTCGCTGGTCACGTCGTTTATGGACAGGAAGCTGTTGGCTCCGAGTTTTGTCTTGTTCAGTCTGACAGCACTGTGCCTGGTGTAGCGCTCACCGGTCTGGCCGCTTCGTACTGCATCCACGGCGGAGAGCTTTTTGATCTTGGCGGTGCAGCCCCAGCAGAACAGGAGTATCACGATCACCACTATCACACAGCATATCGTGTTGATCAAGAGACCGTAGCTGTTGGTTATGATCATGTTCTCTCTGACGGTATCCAGCAGCAGATCACCGAAGGGGAACGCCGTTATCAGCCCTATGGCGGATCCTATGACCGATAGGCCGAAGTACTTCACAAGGTACAGCGAACGGATGGATCGGTTTTTGAGCCCCACCGCCTTCATGACTCCGATCTCGCGGAACTCCTCGGATATGCTGAAGCCTATCGTAAAGCGCAGTACCACGAAGGCGATGACGATCAGGCAAAGGCTCACCGCCATTATCACGCCTGCTATGAGCATGTTCACTATGTAGGAGGTCTTTATCATGGAGCGCTGGGCATCGAACCTTACGCCGTCGGTGTTGGATATGATACTTGATACTTCGGACTCGTCTGTGGTATCTATGTAGTACATGGAGTGACAGTATATCTTTATCTCGTCATCCTCTATCATATCCCGATAGGCATCGTCGCCTATAAGGAAGCGGGGGATATCCATCATATCGGATCCGAATGCCGCATCCTTGCATACCCCCGTGAAGGTATGATCGAAGGTCTTCCCGCAGAGCTCTATGGTGATCGTGTCGCCGACCTTGAGCCCTGCCTTCTTTGCGATAGCGTTGGTCATATAGACCTGACCCTCGGGCACATGCTCTATCATGTTGTCGTCCGTATCGAAGTAGCGGAAGGCATCTGTATCGGGGGCGAGTATCACGGCCGCATTGGAGAAGCCCTCGATCTGCTCTCCGTTGACCTTGATATTGTTGGGAGATGCCGTTATGCAGCTCTCTTTTCGCCATCCCGTTACCGAAGCGCTCGCTCTCAGGCTGTCCTCAAAGGGCGACTTCCCGTCGGGCTCACCTATCAGTGCGACGTGGTCTCCCATGCCCCCCATGTCCAGATATCCGTCGAGCCCCGTCACGATCGACACCATATTGTTGACGCCCGATGCGAAGAATGTGGACGCCAGTATCACGAACAGAAGTATTATGAAGTTCATGGTCTTCTTGCGCTTGAGATCTTTGATCAATATCCTCAGGTACATATCCGTTCCCCCTGTTTCCTCAGCTTATGTACCAAGTATACCATAGAGATCCTTAAGAAATCTTTAACTTTAGATTTGTTGATATGCACAAATATCTCTGATATATCAGCGGCCATGTGTGCATATAGTATAAACGACACGATGGCGTCTTCACTGCCGGAAAACGCATTTTGTTTATAATATTGCAAAATTAAGAAAATATACATATAAAATACAATATAATATAAAATATATATGCTATAATATACAAAATATTCGTTATAGTATACAGTCTTCACATCAAAAGGAGGTCGCCTATGTATACAACAGTAAGTTCGGACGATATCGACGTAAGTAGACTGCGGGAGGATCTTATGGATCACTTCGGCACGGCAACGGGATTTTTCCCTGCTGCGACGGCCGACCTGACAGAGGTGCAGTCCGCATCCGTACAGAAGCTCGTGGATATAGCAGAGGATAACGGATTTGATATGAGGAAGTATCTGAAATGAATAGATATATGAGAACTGAAAAGGATGAACAAAAAACTGTCTAAGGCTATGAAGATCAGTCCTTCCTATGAAGCGATATTATTAGAGTATGACATATTTGAGGACAGGACTTCATCGTATCAAATATACCGGACTGCCGGTCAAGGATAAGGATGATCATGTCGGGAAAGCAATGGCTTTAGTAGATGGATATGTAGTTCATCACCATAGCTGGTATAAAACATATCAGGATCAAAACTGATATTCATAAAGGAGGTTCAACATGTCTGCAAATACCATCATATGCCCACATTGCGGAGAGAGCTTTTCCGTGTCAGAGGAAGCGTATTCCGTAATATTAAGCCAGGTGCGCACAAAAGAGTTTGAGAAGGATCTGCACAGTAGACTTGAAAGTGAGCAAAAAAGGTTCGAGGCAGATCAGAAGGCTGCACAGACACAAGCTAAGCTTGAGCGGGAAAGGGCAGTTATTGAAGCCCGTCAGGAGATGGAGAAGAAGCTGGATGAAGCAAAGAAGCAGCTTGCAGAGAAGCAGACTGAGATCACCCAGTTGCAAGCAAAGCTTTCCAACGCTGAGCAGGTGAAAAAGTTAGAGATCAAAGAGGCTGTATCGGAAGTAGAAAAGCAAAGGGACAGTTTGAAGGCAGATCTCACCAATGCAGAGACTACACATAAGCTTGAAGTCAAAGAGGCTGTGTCCGAAGTTGAAAAAGAACGCGATAAACTAAAAGCCGAATATGAAGCAAAACTGGATGCGGCTGAACAGCAGGTCGAATATTATAAAGACCTGAAGGCAAAGCTTTCTACCAAGATGATTGGTGAAACGCTTGAACAGCACTGCGAGCAGTCCTTCAATATGATACGCGCTACTGCATTCCGTAATGCAGAGTTCCACAAGGACAACGATGTGGCAGATGGCACGAAGGGCGATTACATCTATCGTGAGTTTGATGAGAACGGGATAGAGATAATATCCATCATGTTCGAGATGAAAAATGAGATGGATACAACAGCGACCAAGCATAAGAATGCAGACTTTTTCGCAAAGCTCGACAGTGACAGAAGAAAGAAGAACTGCGAATACGCTGTGCTCGTTACTATGCTCGAACAAGGCAATGAAGTGTATGATCAGGGTATATACGATGTGAGCTACGAATTTGAAAAAATGTACGTTATCCGGCCACAGTTCTTTATACCTATGATAACGATACTGCGCAATGCCGCACTCAACGCCCTTGAAGCAAAGCGACGTCTGAAGGAAAAGGAAGAACGCGAGATAGACATAACCCACTTTGAGGAACAGATAGATGCATTTAGAGAGGCTTTTTCCAAGAATTACAAGAATGCATCAGATCGGTTTTCGGATGCTATCAAGGAGATAGATAAGTCTATCGCTGCTTTACAGAAGGTCAAGGAAAACCTTACAAAGTCCGAAAAGCATCTCCGTCTTGCAAATGAAAAGGCAGAGGAACAACTCACCGTCAAGGCACTCACCAAGGGCAACCCCACTATGATCGCCATGTTCGAGGATCTGGGATGAACAAGCCCTGCAGCTGCATCTCGCAGCTGCAGGGCTATCTGTATCACAGCTTTCTCAGCGGTACCCAGATGTAGCTAACGCTGTCGGCGGGGTCGTCTGCGGGAGGCATATAGAACTCCAGTGAGTAGTTCCCTGCCAGCTCGTAGCCCGTGAGGGACGGCAGCCACTCTGACCATATCTGTGTGTTCACCTTCTGCAGAGCATCGGGCAGAGGCCCTCTGCACTCGAACTGTGCCCACAGTCCGCCCGGGATCTGATAGGTCTCGCAGCCCTCGTGGATGTCCTCCCAGGGCATGTACAGCTGTGCGATCCAGTAGTCGAACATCTTGCCGTCCGTATCCGTGCATACGCCGAATGCGCCGTTGATGCCCTTCGGGTCCTTCTGCCATTCCTGCCAGAACTTGGGGATATCCTGATAGCTGGTGTCTGAGTCGAAGCGGCGCTTGAAGCCCACGATAGTGAACGGTGCCTTTTCTGAGATGCGGTAGTCTAACATGTTTCCACCCTCCATAGTTATCTTGATGTGCATCGGAGCGAATGAGCGCAGTGCTATGCCGTCCTCCCGAGCCCGTGACGGCGGTATGCCGTGGAACTGACGGAACGCCTTCGCAAAGCTGTCAGGGGAGTCGTAGCCGTACTTCAGCGCGATGTCTATCACCTTATCATCGCCTGTCGAGAGCTCCTGTGCTGCCAGCGTCATCCTGCGCGCACGGATGTAATCGCCCACGGTCATACCGCACAGAGCCCCGAATATGCGCTGATAGTAGAACGGAGACAGCGCTGCCATCTTGGCTATCTCGCCTATGTCCAGCTCTTGGTCAAGGTTGTTCTCGATATAGTCTATCGAGCTCTGGAAGCCTTCTATCCAGCCATGCATATGCTCACCTCGCTTCGTTGTGTCATCATTATACCATGGTATACGTGTCTGTGCCCGATCTTATGTGCTCTCTTAGTCGGGGCGTATCTCTCCTGTGCGTATGAGCCCCATGACCTCATCGAGCGTCGGTGGATGCAGAGGCAGTGGGAAGCGCGATATCGCCACAGCGGAGCAGGCGGAGGCGAAGCGCACCGTATCCTCATCGCTCATGCCATGGAGCAGCGCGTATACACAGCCCGCCTTGAAGGTGTCGCCTGCACCCAGGGTGCTCCTTACATCTACATTGAAGGGGCTCATGCGATGTATGCCGCTGTCCCTGCGGCCGTAGAGCATATCACCGCTGCCCTGTGTGATGATCGTGAGACCGTCTGTCTCCCGGATCATCAGCGCCATGATCTCCTCGGCCTCCATCCCCGGGTAATGCTGGGGCGTGCATTCCTTTGACACCACGTTGACCGCAGCGGACCTATGCAGCGGATGGGTATGTGGACAGTCTATGGTAACATAGGGTATATGCAGGTCTGCGCATATCTTTGCCGCAAGGAGCGACTCCTCACCGAAGTATGGGTCTATGGCGGCTGCTCTGCATCCTTCTATGTCTTCTTTTTTAGGTATGCCCCACCAGCGCTTCCCCGACGAGAACAGGGTCTGGAACCGTCCCATAGGTGAACGCACCGTGCCCGCTATGACGATATAGTCCATCACGCCCTCGTCATCCGACCTATACGTCAGCGATGAAAGATCCACGCTCTTGTCCGCATAGAAACTGTCCAGCATAGGTGCCACCTTAGTGCCTATCCATGTACCGTCCATACGGACGGATACACCGAGAGAGCTCAGTACTGTCGCCGCCGTGCCGGTCTCACCTCCGGGGAGGAAGTACTGCTCATCTATCTCAGAATACTCATCAGGCCTTAAGAAGCCGCCCTTCAGCAGGAAGGAATGGCTGCCCAGTATCTGACCGTAGAGGTATGCGTCCGCTCTGTCCATGAGCCCTCCTGTCGTCATATCCACCATTCGGGCGTCAGCTCGCCGAGGGTGACGATGCGCTCGCTGTCCTTGTCCAGCATGAACTGTATATCCTTATAGCCGTCGGGCATCAGCTGTGCAATAAGCTCGCGGCACGCTCCGCACGGAGGACCACATTTCCCGTCGGGCATGATCGCCAGGACCTTATCGATCTCGTGATCGCCGCAGGTGATCATATGGAATATGGCGTTGCGCTCGGCGCATATCCCCAAGGTCGAGCAGGTGTCTATGCATACTCCCGTGTATATCTTCCCCGACTTTGAGAGTATGGCAGCGGCGACCTGTCCGCCGCTCACATATCTGGATATGTCCCGTTCATTCTGTACTGCCTTTGCAGCGGCGTACATCCTGTCCCACAGCCACTCATCTTTTGTGATGCTGCTCACATGACCTGTACGCTTCTCGTTCATGGCATACACATCCACATCCTTGGTCGTCCAGCGATAGCGCAGACCGCACTTCTCCTGTACGCGGCGGGACTTGTCGTTCCCCTCATAGTAGCCTGCCCATACCGTGGTCATGCCCAGATCCTCAAAGGCGTGACGCAGCATCTCACGCACCGCTTCGGGCATCATTCCCTGTCCCCAGAAGGGCTTTCCTATCCAGTACCCCAGCTCACACTCGTCCTCGCGGTCGGTGATATCGCTCTTGCCGCTGAGCTTGAGCTCTATTGTACCGATAGGCTCACCGGTGTCCTTCAGACATATGGCATAGGCCTCAGCGCCGTTCAGCACCTCTTTGATGATATACAGGCTCTCGTCCATATCCTTGTGAGGGTACCATCCCGCAGGAGGTCCTACCTCGGGATCGCTGGCGTATCTGTACATGCTCTCTTTGTCGCTGTCCTGCCAATGGCGCAGCAGCAAACGTTCTGTTTCAAGTATCATATGCTCCTCCTTACTGTGGGGTCGGGCTTGGTATGTGAGCTCCTGTGATCTCTGCGGTGGAACAGCATCTCGATCAGGCTCTTATCGTAGGGTATGAACCGCCCGTCGTCTATCATCTGAAGGATCTCGTCCTTCTCAGCCCAGCGCACATCCTGTACCTCCTCGTACTGGAGATGCAGATCCTTAAGATCCGGCGTCATGGTCAGGATATAATGGTCGTCGAAGCCCTTTTCCCAGTGTATCGTAAGTGATGGACGCTCGTTCGCCAGATCTATACGCAGCCCCAGCTCTTCAAAGGTCTCCCGTTCAGCAGCCATCCGGCTGTCCTCGCCCTGTACGGAATGACCGCCTACGCTGATGTCCCACAGATCCGACCAGCTCTCCTTGAACGGCTGACGGTGCTGTATCAGCATACGACCCTTATCGTCGAATATGCTCACATGCACCACCAGACGATAGTACCCATCTGGCGTGGGGTCGCCTCTTCGCATAGTCTTGCCTGTGAGCTGACGATCTGCCGTGTAAAGATCGAATATCTCCATCATGATACCCCCTATGTATCAAAGCCACTGTATGTATGCTGTCTTGTCGCTGCTGTTATATCCCGCGCTCTGATAGAAGCGGTGAGTAGCAGGATCCTTTGAGCCCGTGAGGAGCATCATCTTGTAGCAGTTCTCCTGCAGGGCTATCTCTCTTGCGAAGTCCAGACATTCTCCTGCGTATCCCCGTTTCCTGAATTCGCCATGGGTCACCACGTTCTCCACAAAGGCATACGGCCTTACGTTCCTTGTGAGGTTGGGTATGATCACGCAGACGCAGGACGATACGATCCTGCCGTCCACCTCATTTACTATCAGATGATGATCCTTGTCATCAATGATCTTGTCCCAGGTCTCTCTCAGATGATCGGAATGCTCGGGTATACTGTCCTCATGCAGGAACAGATAAAGCTCCAGCAGTGCATCCAGATCATCCCTTGTTGCTTCTCTTACCATATGCTCCGCTCCTTGATCTTATTGTTTATGTATTGACGATCTGACCGTGATGTGGTAAACTGTATACAGCATATCATACAGGGGGTCAGTACTATGATCATATACGAAAGGCTCACAGAAGACAGGCTCGCCGAGTTCATACAGATACGCATCGGTCAGCTCCGCGAAGAGGGAGCGACTGAGGATATCGACCTTG
>JAFYEQ010000264.1 GCA_017544185.1 Oscillospiraceae bacterium | reverse complement strand
CGACATAATCGTGTACTTCGTCTCCCTCTGGGCCAAGAACGAACGTTATGCCAAGGAGAACCTGCTGAACAACCCCGACGTAGACAAATACGCATACAAGGAATACAACCGCCTTACAGGATACAACGTGGGCACCTTCTTCTATCAGCTGCTGATGATACTGGTCATCCTCACGTTCATATCCATCGCTGTGAATATATTCAAGGGCGTAGGCCTTACCCACGCTAACTGCGCAGCCCTTTCCACCTATTCCATCTGGCAGATCGTCAATATACTCCGCATGATCTCCCAGAACGATATGATCGCCCTCTCCACCGACAGGCTCTATGAGCTGGCATCGAGGATGTTCGCAGTCATGTTCTTCATGACTATGGCAAGGGTGTTCAACGGCATGGAGAAGAAGGACTCCCGCTTCTGGCTCTGCTTCTGGGGCTACAGCTCCTCTATACTGGCAGCAGTCAGCGTTATCCCCAGATTCATACTCCTCGTTCTTCCCGGCGGCTATGAGGAAAGACAGAACATGCTCGTTCCTTCCACTGCCGACCTTGGCATCATATTCATGACCGTCACCGTAGTATGGGCGTTCTGGACCACATATGTATACAGGCCCATGCCCAGGCTCTCTACCGGTAACCGCCGCTGGACAAGAGCTCCTCTTATCCGCAGCTATGAAGAGATGCACAACATCGAGGACGAGTTCGGCGAGGTCGAGATCCCGCCCGAGGGCGAGAAGATCGAGACTACCATCACAGGCAGACCTGTGGAGGAAAAGAATGAAGGATCCTCTGCGGAGCCTGTTGTTGAAGAGAAGCCCAGGAACAAGCCTGAGCTGTAAGTCAGGATATGAATGATCGGCGATCGGCGTCTGCCGACCGCCGGTCTGTGCTTATGCGGTCGGACGACCGCGCGGACGGGAGGCGACCGTATGCGAAGATGGGGCTGTATGGCAGCAGCCGTGATAGCGGCGATGACAGCGTCGTCGTGTACGGGCATCACCTCCGTGGAGGAGCTGCTGGAGCCGCCTGTGCTGTCGGACGTGCAGAAGCAGGTGTATACCGCTCTGACCGACGCGGTGGGGGAGGATATCACCTATGTTTATCCCCGCTTCGACGATGAGCGCAGCGCCTTCTTCTTCCGCGACTTAGACGGCGACGGCACCGACGAGGCCTGCGCCTTCTACCGCGACGGCGAGCAGAACTCCGTGCGTCTGAACGTGCTGTGCCGCACGGAGGACGGCTGGCGCAGCGTGTACGACCACGCCTGCCCCGGTACTCAGGTGGAGAGGATATATATGACCGACCTGTCCTCGGACGGGGTATATCTGGTCATAGGCTACGGCTCTGCCGCCCGCGCCGACAAGACCCTGTGCATATACTCCTGCGAGGACGGACGGCTGCAAAACGTATACTCCGAGCTCTATTCCCGTCTGGAGATCATCGACCTGGATCTAGACGGCGGAGATGATATAGTACTGATCAATGCCAACACCGAGGATCACCCCGCTTACGCATCACTGGTGACCGACGGCGGCGAGGGCGTCAGACGGCGCTCCGTGGTGATGATGAGAGAGAGCACCGCGGAACTGGTGAATACCGTCAGCGGCGGTCTGGGCGGAGGTGCTGCGGCGGTATACGCCGACTCATCCTCGGGCAGCGGTACCATATCCACGGAGATACTCTACTGCGTGGAGGGGGAGCTGAGAGACCCTGCCGCGCTGGACGGCTCCGATATACCCGCCATCACAGCCAGACGCTGGCTCTATTCACAGGACATCGACGGTGACGGCATAGTCGAGATACCCACTATAGACCGCTTCCCCGGGTACCGCGACACCGAGCAGATATATATCGCCAACTGGAACATATTCGAGAACTACACCCTGTCCAAGAAATGGTCGTCGCTCTATGAGCCCTCTCAGGGATACTGCTTCATGATCCCCACACGATGGGACGGACTGGTGACGGTGCGTATCGACCAGTCCACGGGCGAGAGAGTGTTCTACAAGTTCAACGGCACCCTTGCCCAGTCGCGTCTGGAGCTGATGCGCATAGCGGTGTGCTACACCCGCGACAAGGACGACTTCGAGGAGCGGGGATATTTCGAGGCGCTGACCACCGGGTCGGAGTCGGTCATGGTGCTCACCAGCGCCGCCGAGGACAGTCTGGTGCTCACTCCCACCGAGATCGTGAACGGGCTGTATTCGCTCAGGAGCTGATACGGCCGACCATCTATCATCAAAGATCCCCGGGATCCGGAGATCGCACGAGGTACTATGACACTTAAAGAGATAAATGAGCGCCTGAGGACGCTGCTGGAGGACATCCCCGACGGGGAGTTCGATGCGATGTGCATATTCGAGGACTTCATCGCCCCACGGGAGGCTCTGTTCACCCATCCCGAGAGCGACATATCCGAGGACAAGGCAGCGCTGGCCATAGGCGCAGCACATAAGCGGGTAGAGGGCTATCCGCTGCAGTATATACTGGGCTCCTGGGAGTTCTACGGGCGCACCTTCAAGGTAGGCGAGGGCGTGCTGATACCCCGCCCCGACACAGAGACCGCCGTGGATGCGGCGCTGGATATGGCGGGCAGGCTCTATGACGGTGTCCCGCTGATCACAGCAGATCTGTGCAGCGGCAGCGGGTGCATCGCGGTCACGCTGGCAAAGGAGCTGGCAGACAGGGCGAAGGTATATGCAGTGGAGCTGTCAGGGGACGCCATACCCTATCTTATGGAGAATATACACGACAATGATGCGGACGTGATGCTCATACGCGGCGATATCTCCAACGGCCATCTGCTGGACAACTTCGTGAGCGCCGACGGAGAGCCCGTGGATCTGGATATGATCGTATCCAATCCCCCGTATCTCACCGACGAGGAGATGAGCTCGCTCCAGCGTGAGGTGTCCTACGAGCCCGAGCTGGCGCTCTACGGCGGCATCGACGGACTGCAGTTCTACCGCGTGATAGCGTGTCTGTGGGGCACAAGGCTCCGCAGCGGCGGCGGTATAGTGCTGGAGATAGGCGACAGTCAGGCGGAGGCCGT
>JAFYEQ010000263.1 GCA_017544185.1 Oscillospiraceae bacterium | reverse complement strand
CCCGCTATACACAGAGAGACCACGGGTCCCGAGATATGGAACGACACCGATGGTGAAGTGGATATATTCATCGCAGGCGTAGGCACAGGCGGTACTCTTACAGGCGTAGGCGAGTTCCTGAAGTCCAAGAAGCCCGACGTGAAGATCGTGGCTGTGGAGCCCGAGAACTCTCCCGTGCTCTCCAAGGGCACAGCAGGGGCGCATAAGATCCAGGGCATCGGTGCGGGCTTCGTTCCCGATACCCTCAATACAGGCATATATGATGAGGTCATCGCCGTATCCAACGACGCTGCCTTTGAGCAGGCTAAGCTCCTCATGAAGAAGGAGGGCATATCCGTGGGCATATCCTCCGGTGCTGCTCTGTATGCTGCTATACAGCTGGCCAAGCGTCCCGAGAACAAGGGCAAGAACATCGTTGCTCTCCTTCCCGACAGCGGCGACAGGTACTACTCCACTCCGCTCTTCACGGACTGATCTGCATGATATAGACGACACAGGCGCAGGGTGCATCGCATCCTGCGCCTTTTTACGTGAACATAGTCGGGAGCAGGGATCGGCGAGAGTTGAACGATGAGAGTGGAGAGTTGAGATGGTCGCTTTCGTCCCGGTACATCCGTAGGGTCAGGGCCTGCCCTGACCTTTGTAACTTTTAGCTGAAACAAGGAGGTAGGGTCGCACCTGCGTGTGCGCCCATGGATCCCGTCTACACTGGAGATCATAGGCCCTTACAAGTGGAACGGCTCGTTTGTACGTTTCCGTGAGCTGATAAGTAGGTCAGCCCCCTACAGGATCGTCATTTCAACTCCTCATTCCTAATTCCTAACTCCTAACTCTATAGGCTATAGCTCGCCTCTATAGCTCAGTATAATATGATAGTATTGGACAAATACCGAAAAAGGGTGTATAATATAAACATACCAAACAGATAGGAAATATCGAACTGGCAAAAAGGTAAAAGGTAAGAAATACAAAAGGAGGCTACTGCCATGAGCAGAGATATCAACAGCAAATTTTGGGACGAGGAGCTTGAGACCCTCCCCCGTGAGGAACTTGAAAAGCGTCAGCTCGAGGATCTAAAGGAGATAGTAAAGTTCGCATACGAGAATGCGCCTTACTACAGACGTTCTTTCGATGAGGCAGGCGTGAAGCCCGAGGATATACACACCCTCGCCGATATCCAGAAGTTCCCCTTCATCAACAAGAAGACCCAGCGCGATACCCAGGGCGTTGGCTCCTTCCTCGGAGAGCTGGCTGCAGTGCCCGAGGAGGACGTAGTGTTCATATCCACATCCTCCGGTTCTACAGGTGTCCCCACCATGAGCCCCTTCACCAAGAAGGACTTCGATGAGTTCCAGGACACTGAGAGCCGCTGGTTCTGGCAGGTCGGCATGAGGCCCAACGACCGCTATGTACATGCCCTCAACCTCTCCTTGTATGTTGGCGGTCCCGACGTTATAGGCGCTCAAAACCTTGGTGCGCTCTGCATATGGGGCGGTACGCTCCCCAGCGAACGCCTGCTCTTCGTGCTCAAGACCTACCAGCCCACTATCATATGGACTTCTCCCTCCTACGCTTGGCAGCTGGGCGAGAAGGCTCTCAAGGCAGGTTACGACCCCAAGAAGGACTTCAGTATCAAGAAGATCATCGTAGCAGGTGAGCTTGGCGGATCCATCGCATCCACCCGCAAGGCTATAGAGGACATATGGGGCGCTGAGGTATACGACTTCTACGGTCTGTCCGATATATTCGGCGCATGCGCAGCTCAGTGCGAATACCACGACGGTCTGCACATCGCAGAGAACCACATACTGGTAGAGACCGTGGATATACACACAGGCGAGATACTGGAGCCCGGTCAGACCGGTGAGCTGGTATTCACCACCCTCCGCAAGCATGCACGTCCTCTCATCCGCTTCAGAACAGGCGATATCGGACGCATCGACACCACTAAGTGCAAATGCGGACGTACCCACGGCAGGATCAGCATCCTCGGCAGAAAGGACGACATGTTCATCGTATCTGCGGTAAACGTGTTCCCCAGCGACATCGAGGCTGTCATCCGTGAACAGGAAGGCATCACAGGCGAGTACCTTATCCGTATATTCGAGAAGGACTTCACCAGCAAGTACGCGGTCGAGGTAGAGAAGTCGGCAGGCAACCCCAAGGACGACGAGACCGTAGCAGCAGAGGTGAGCGCAGCCCTCAAGGGACGCATCGGCGTCAAGCCCGCAAGAGTGGTGGTACATCCCGACGGCGGTCTGGATACCCGCTCCGAGCACAAGTCCCGCCGCGTCATCGACGAGAGGAACATCGACTACAATATATAAACATCAAGGCGGATCTTCGGATCCGCTTTTGTATATGCCGGATGAGCGGGACCGGATCTGGACACAGCTTGGGGCCGACCTACTTGACAATTTCCGCAGATCGTGATATGATCAGTATAGAACTATACGGGAGCTGATAGTATGAAGATCTCTACAAAAGGAAGATATGCGCTGCGCCTGATGCTCGACCTTGCCCTGTGCGAGGAGGGCGTGCTGATACCGCTGAAGGATATCGCGGAGAGGCAGGGCATCAGCCTGAAGTACCTCGAACAGATCATATCCGTGCTGAGCCACGCGGGCTACGTCCGCAGCGTGCGCGGTACGGGCGGAGGGTACTCGCTCGCGAGGGATCCTTCGGAGTATACTGTCGGCATGATACTGCGGCTGACGGAGGGGAGCCTCGCGCCGGTGCCGTGTCTGGAGGCTCCAATCAACACCTGCCAGAGGGCCGATGCATGCGTGACCCTCGGGGTGTGGGAGAAGATCGCCGACGCGGTCAACAGCGTGGTGGACGGCATCACCCTTGCCGACCTGGCGGAGGAGAGCCGGGAAAGGAGCGCCGACGGCGCTCCTGATATAGGGTGCTATATATGAAGAATACCCGCGCTCGGGGAGCGCGGGCTGAATTTTTTTATGCGTTTTTGATGCGCTTTGCGATCGAAAGGATCAGCTCGAGGTCATCGGTGTCCATATCACGCAGGAGCTCTACGATCTTTGTGATAATGACAGGATCGCTGCACTGCTCATCGAAGAACTGCTGAGGCGTGATGCCGAGGTAGTCACATATATACAGGAACTCGCCCATGGACGGCATGGCCCTGCCGGAGGATATGCTTTGGATGTAGCCCTTACTATGACCGAGATCGAAGCTCATTCTGTATTCAGAGATGTTTTTCTGCAGTCTAAGCGCGGTGAGCCGTTCGCGTACAAATTCTTCGGTCATATATACCACCCTGTGTTGTAAAATCTATATAATATTACTAATTATAATATATGCAGGTCAACAAATATACCCATACAATTAGTTGTATATATTGACATGCGCCATTATATTTAGTATAATAGATATAGAGATGAT
>JAFYEQ010000262.1 GCA_017544185.1 Oscillospiraceae bacterium | reverse complement strand
GTACCGATCCCGCTATCGAAGAGGGCACACAGAAGCTGAAGGTCACCAACGGCAGGATCATATGGGGCACCTCCGGCATCGTTCATGTTCCTGCTGGAAAGACTATACACGCAAGAGCTATCCGCTGCGGATTGGTCACGAGCGGATATGTAGACAAGACGGCACCATATAGCATAACCAGTTCCAGATGGCAGGATATACCTGATTATGCTACTCTAATGAAGGGTAGGGGCTACAAAGCAGAGGATGTGACCGATCAGGCGAAAAAAATATACGACAACAACACGACTGATTATAAGCGATGGGAAGGTGTTGTGATATATGATCCTGTAGAATACTGGACCGATGCCGAGAGTTGCTATTCATTGATCAAAAAGTTGTATATGGACTGGTATGTCGATTATTTGAAAAACTGCGGCCAATATAGTAGTGACATAAGGACAAATACCGCATATACACTAGTCCTAGAGAATAGTGGCAAAAGTACTCAAGGTCATGACTTTCAAATATATCAGATCAAATTTGGAAGGAGCATAGTCGGATATCTTGGACTTAGAGGCATTGGGAGTACAGATAAGATAGACGGAAAAGATGTATATAAGTACACTATAGATGTATATATCTTTACCGGTAAGTGACTTCCCCCACACGCCCGACTTTCGTCGGGCGTGTCCTTTTCCCCATCCATAATTTTGTCGCAGAAAAATATCATATCTGTAGTTGACATTATCCTCCGGATGTGCTATCATTATTATGAGGACGTGTGCGGATGCGACCGCATGGTCCTACAGTCTGCCGATACGGGGATCTGTATGAAAAAGACACAACTGTTCAAGATACTGACAGAGGCTCTGCTGGTCGCTGCGGTGACGTTCTTGGTATGTCATTCCGATGTGCTGGGATCCTTCGATACCATGCTCACCGATAAGGCCTACCAGCGGCCGAGAGCCATCAACAATAAGATAAAGATCATAGGCATAGACGATGATACCATCCGCGAGCTGGGCCCCATGGGCACGTGGTCGCGGCAGGTCTATGCAGACCTTATAGAGGCGCTGGGCGACGAGCCCGCTGAGATAGTGTTCGACCTGATGATATTCGGGGATATGGACGAGAGCGGCGATGATGCCTTCCGTCAGGCGGCAGCCCGCGAAGATATAGTCGCAGGGTCGTATATCAACTTCCGCACCAACTACAGGTATGAGGCCGGTGTGGTGTATATCGACTACTACGGCATAGACCGGGTGGATATGCCCATAGCCGACTGCGAGACAGGCTTCGTGAACGCCTTCCCCGACGAGGACGGCGTGCTCCGTACCGCGGCACTCACCTACCGCTACGACGAGGAGACCATCGACAGTCTGGCCTATACCGCGTATAAGATCTATTGTCGCCGGAACGGCATAGAGCCGACAGTGCCCGCCACCGAGTTCGGCAGGATCAATATCGAGTTCGCGGGGCACCCCGGGGACTATGAGAAGATCTCCCTCTGCAAGGTCCTGGACGGTCAGGTGGACAAGGCGGTGTTCAAGGACCGCATCGTCTTCGTAGGTGCGTACACATCGGGGCTTTACGACCAGTACGCCGTGCCCAATACCTCGGATATCATGTTCGGTCCCGAGGTGCAGGCAAATATACTTCAGGCGCTGATCGACGGGGTGTCTCCCGTTCACGCCGGCAGACGGCTGGTGGCGGCGGTATGCGCCCTGATCATAGGGCTCCTGTTCTGCGTGTACAGGTCCACGGAGCTGAAGATATCCATACCACTGGCCATACTATCGGGCTCTGCCTACATCATAGTATGTATCGTGCTGTGCGGCAGAGGGATACTGCTGCCCATACTCTATTTCCCGCTGGCAGATCTTTCAGCCATACTTCTGGCTGTGATATATCATTACCTTAAGGAATACCGCGACAAGAAGCAGATCTCAGATGCGTTCAGGAAGTATATCTCCCCGCAGGTCTTCGACGAGATCTCGGGCAAGGGCGGCTTCACGCTGAAGCTGGGCGGTGAGACCCGTGACATAGCGGTGCTGTTCGTGGACATACGCGGCTTCACCACCATGTCAGAGAGCCTTCCCCCCGAGCAGATCGTAGATATACTCAACAGCTATCTGGAGCTGACCACCAACGCGATATTCAACAACGGCGGCACGCTTGACAAGTTCATAGGTGACGCTACCATGGCAGTGTTCAACGCGCCCTTCGATCTGGAGGATCATATATACAAGGCCTGCCGCACGGCACTGGACATAGTCGCGGGCGGTGAGGCCATCGAGAGCAAGTTCATGGAGAAGTACGGCAAGTCCGTGGGCTTCGGCGTAGGCGTCAACTGCGGCAAGGCGGTAGTCGGCAACATCGGCTGCTCCTTCCGTATGGACTATACCGCCATAGGCGACACCGTGAACACCGCGGCAAGGCTGGAGGCCAATGCCAAGCGGGGCCAGGTGCTCATAAGCGACGCGGTATACGAGCAGGTAAAGGACAGGGCCGTGGTGGAGCCGATAGGCGCCATCCCCCTCAAAGGTAAATCCAAGGAAGTTTTCGTATATTCACTTACCGATCTCAAGTGACATAGTGATCTGGTATCGACCGGGAGAGATGTAAATGAAAAAACTGGCTGTGCTGTTCCACAGTAAGGTGTTCGTAGCAGTAGTGCTGTCAGTGGTGGCTGCGGTGTCCGTGACCACTGCGGTGGTGCTGTCGAACAGGAATGTGAGCAGCGATGTGTACCGCATGATCAAGGTGTTCGAGATGTCGGGCAGGACAAATGTGGACCGTGCCGACGTGGGCAGCATGACGCCCTATGTGGGCATGAACCTGGAGAACGGGGACGTGCTGTCCACATATGAGGAGAGCTCGATGCGCCTGAGCCTGGACGACGACAAGTTCCTGCTCATGGAGGAGAACACCGAGATCGAGCTCAGCGCTACAGGCAAGGAAGCCTCCGCGAAGACGAAGATCACGCTCAGGAGCGGTGCGGTGCTCAATGAGATACTAAAGCCCCTCTCCGCTGAGCAGTCCTACGAGGTATCCGCGCCCAAGGCCACCATG
>JAFYEQ010000261.1 GCA_017544185.1 Oscillospiraceae bacterium | reverse complement strand
GTCGATGACGAACAGTACCACCATTGCGACTGATGCATATCCTGCGGAGGTAGGTATCTTCTTGGAGAGCTTATCATACCTCAGGCGCCATGGATTTATCAGGACGACCGACTTTGTGACCTTGTCCCGGGCAGATCCCGTGATCAGCACGAAGGCTATCACTGCAAAGCCTGCCACCAGTATCAGCAGCGTATAGTTCAGCAACGGGTTGGAGTTGAGATACCGCCCCTTGTTGTAGTCGTAGTTGGTGGTGAGCTGTATGAACCTCGCGATAACAGCCACTATCAGTACGATGAAGTATACGAACCACGATGCTTTCTTCTTGAGAGGGCCCTGTCTGTTGGCGATGGCATTGTTCTTTGACCTTATCGAGTCCTCATCGAGAACGAATTTACGAGCCATATTGTCAGATCCTTTCAGACTTTATGGTAGTTGATCCCCATATAATAAGTGCAATTCATAAATTTTCAAAAAGATACTAATTTATTATACTACATAAAGTATTGAATGTCAAGAGTATTTGAAAGGATATTTCAAAAAATTTTTGGGTGCGGCGATAAAGGCCCCGAAGCACGTATCTCAGCCGTTGTCACGGGGGTAGTCTCTGCTGGTGGATGCCGCCTGCCGGGAGCCGCAGGCTTTTTTTTCGTATCATCTTGCTTTATGGGGACGGATGTGGTATAATCAATACTGCATCATCCTACTCGATCCTTACAGGGGGGCCTATGAGCATACTCATGACAGAGATACCGCTGCGGACGAAGGTCAAGCTCACCGTGACGCTGGCCGCCGCAGCTTTGATATGGATCATCATCGCGCTGATAGAGCCGCTGCCGATGTACTCACTGTTCCTGGTATCGGCGGTGGGCAGCAATATCCTCCTTGCGGTACTGTCGCTGTGTATCAGCATATGGACCGATACTGCGGCCTCCGCTCTGCTGAAGCGGGACATACCGCTGATCGGCACATGTGCGGCAGGGCTGGTATGCCATCTGGCGTTCATATACATATGGTCCATATTCCGCCGTCCCGAGCTGTATATGCCATGGCTCACAGCCATACCCGTACTGCTGCTGGCGGCAGCATATCTATACCTGTTCACCCGGGGCGGGAAGGACAGGCGCAGCGTGATCGCGGCGCTCATATCCGCAGGGGCATCCATAGGGCTGTATCTGCTGATGTTCATCGTGGATATGAGGCTGATGCTTAGATGATAAGTCAGGAGTTAGGAATGAGGAGTCAGGAGTTGCCCTGACCTCCTAAGATCCGGAAGCTAGGAATACAATGGATCTATGCAGGATGGCTCGAAGCGGCAGGGGCAAAGGCTTCCGTAGTATGCCATCTCGCCCTACGAAAGCGCTACCGAGATAAATATCTTATTCAGTGCTTTCCCAGAGACCGGAGACGGGAATGGGTCAATTGAACGTTTCCGTTATCTCCACTCTTAACTCTCCACTCTCAACTCTCTCTGGATCTCAACACTGTTAACGGAGGTATCCTATGCCAAGGTACTTTATTGGTGAAGATGCCATAGACGGCGATATCATCACGGTCACGGGGGCAGATGCCGTGCATATGGGCAGGTCGCTGCGGATGCGCGAGGGCGATGCCGTCACCTTCTGCCGTCAGGGCACGGAATATAGCTGCATCGCCGAACGCTTCACATCGGACAGTGTGATATGCCGCATAGTCGAGTCGTTCCCGTCCATGGCGGAGCCCCGTCTCCGTCTGACGGTATACCAGGCCTATCCCAAGGCGGACAAGGCGGAGCTCATCATACAAAAATGCACAGAGCTGGGCGCGGCGGCCTTCGTGTTCTTCCCGTCGAGGCGCTGCGTATCCAAGCCGAACGACAATAAGGCCGTGCGCTGGCAGCGCATAGCAGAGGAAGCTGCGAAGCAGTCCGGACGGGGAATAGTCCCCGAGGTGCGGACCCTCCCCTCCTTCGAGGCAGCTGTTACGGAGCTCACATCCGCTGACCTTCCACTGTTCTGCTATGAGAACGGCGGTGAGCGCCTGTCGGAGCAGAGCTACGACATAGGCACCGCGGGCATAATGATCGGCTCAGAGGGCGGCTTCGACCGCGACGAGGCCGACATGGCGCGGGATATGGGCGCCAAGCACATATGGCTCGGGCGGCGCATCCTTCGCTGCGAGACCGCTCCCATAGCCGTCACCGCGGTCATCATGGACAGGGCGGGAGAGATCTGAGCGCGGAGAGTTGAGATGATGCTCTATCGACCGCCGCTAATGTAGAGAAGATATTATGGATAACAAAGAAGAGACAAAGACCGAAGCGCCCTCCAAGGGGCTCAAATACACGCCGAGGCAGTATGCAGTATGCAGCCTGTTCGCTGCGGGCATGGTATGGCTGTTCACGGCGTTCAGGAAAAGATACATATCCTCCGCCAAGTGAAAAATAACGCCTTCCTCGGTTGTATATCATATAGAGAACACACAGAGGAGGCACCGCTATGAAGGAACTTATCATACTTATCATGGCAGCCGTCATGGCTGTATGCGGGAAGGCACCTGCACAGGAGCTGCCTGTGAAGGACGCCCCTGCAGATACATACACCGAGACGACCGAGGCCGTAACATCAACTGCCGATCCGGCGGATGACCCTCAGCTGATGACCATATCGGGCTTTTATTTCTGCTGCGACGACGGCACGCCCCTGTTCATCAGCGAAGAGGGCTCTCCCATACTGCTGTCGGGCTGCAGCATCCATTCCATGTCCGGCATACCCGTGAACATACGCACTATGGCCGTGGAAGAGTCCTATCCCATGCGTGCGGAGGTATACGACATCACCTATCTCCCCGACACGGATATCCCTTACAAGGTGTGGTCGGTGCTTTGGTCGCTGGAGGACATGGGATACAAGGTCACCTTACACGACGACTTCGACGCTGACGCGCTGGATGCGGACATACCGACAGAGTATCGATGTTGAGTCGTCATGGGCTGACACATAGGTCAGCCCCTACACACATAGGTCGGCCCTACACACATAGATCGGCCCCTACACACATAGGTCGGCCCCTACACACATAGGTCGGCCCCTACAGATACCCTACAGACAGGAGACAGACCGATCATAAAGGAGCATTATGGACAGATACAAAAAGATATCATGGATACTGTGCGCGGCGGGGATGGCGGCGCTGTTCGGGAACTGTGCCGGCACCTATATAGGCTCAGTATCTGCAGCTACGGACACGGTGAGATACGAAGCGGAGGATGCCGCTCTGTCGGGCATGAGCGCCGTGACGGAGAGCGGCTGGTCGGGCGGCGGATACGTCCGCATGGAGGGCACGGGCTCGTGTACCTTCACGATCTCGGTGAAGTCCTCGGGCTTCTGGGATCTGACCTTCGTATCGTCGGGCATGGGCAGCGAGAAGTACAACGACGTGTCCGTGGACGGCAACAATATCGGACAGTTCAGGTCCGAGAGCGAGAAGATATCCTCCTCCCGCATGAGAGGTACATATCTGACCAAGGGAGAGCACAAGGTAGCGGTCACGCCCTCATGGGGCTGGATACGGCTGGACTGCCTGGACGTGGCTCCCGCTGCGGTGGATACCGCGTCCCTGTACAAGGTGAGCCCCACGCTCTCCAACAAGAACGCCTCCTCCCGCACGAAGCGTCTGATGAAGTACCTGTGCAAGAACTACGGGAAGAACGTCCTCTCCGGTCAGCAGTGCGAGGGCATGGAGAGCGCCGAGTTCCGCGCGATCAGGGAGGCCACGGGCAAGTCCCCTGCCATCATGGGCTTAGACCTTATGGACTACAGCGGCTCACGGGTCAGCAGAGGCTCCAAGTCCAAGACGGTAGAGCAGGCCATAGCCTTTGACAAGGCGGGCGGCATCGTCACTATATGCTGGCACTGGTGCGCCCCGGATAAGTATATAAAGCAGGGCAACGACAAGGACGGTCATCCCAACTGGTGGGGCGCCTTCTATACCGATCATGTGACAGGGCTCAAGTTGTCCGAGATCATGGCAGACCCCGAGTCCGAAGGATACAAGCTGCTTTTGGACGATATCGACCGTGCGGCAGAGCAGCTGAAGATACTCAAGGAGCATGATATACCCGTCCTGTTCCGTCCGCTGCATGAGGCCAGCGGCGGCTGGTTCTGGTGGGGCGCGGACGGCGCTGATGCGTACAAGGCTCTGTGGAAGCTGATGTATGAGCGCATGACCGAGCATCACGGGCTGGACAACTTGATATGGGTATATAACGCACAGTCGGCTGACTGGTACCCGGGTGACGAGTACGTGGACATCATAGGTGAGGACATATACCCCGGCGAACGCCAGTACGACCCGCAGAGCGGGCGCTTCCTCGATGCGGCAGCATATCCCGGCTCGCACAAGATCGTTACCCTGTCGGAGAACGGCTGCCTGTTCGATATAGACGGCGCCAAGGAGCGGGGCACCCTGTGGAGCTGGTTCTGCGTATGGGGCGGGGAGTTCTGCGTGAACGGCAAGAAACTGTCCTCGACGTACACCGAGGAGAAGATGTGGAAAGAGGTATACTCCCACGAGAACGTGATCACACTGGATGAGGTAAAGTACTGATACGGGATGAAGACGGATAGAAAGATCTTGATAGGCATAGGTGCGGCACTCAGTGCCGCGTTGTGTGCGGTCTTGTTCACGGGCTGCGGCTCCACGGAGGCAAAGCTCGGGCGGATGGCCGAGACATACATACGGAAGAAATACGGCTTCAGCGTCAAGGCGACACAGAGCACCACTACTACTTCCACTACTATTTCAACACCCTGTATCTTGAGCCCGGCGAGACCGCTGTATTCAGGCTCACCAAGGATCAAACGTTGAACGTTGAGAGTGGAGAGCCAAGATAACGGGAACGCTCAAACGAGCCGTTCCTCGCGGTAGGGGCTGACCTGCGTGTCAGCCCTTTACTCGTTCACTCATTGTCATCTTGTCCGTTTGCCATATTGATCTCCATCTTCCATTTGATCTATCCAGAGTTTCCTTAAAGAAAAATGATAAAGATTAGAATAGGATTATAATACTCCCATATCGGTTGACACATCGGTCCAGATAGTATATGATAAAAAAAGCAGATCTATAGATATGACTGATCCATATCGGGAGGTATAATTTTGAAAAAAGGTCTTATAGCGCTCTGGGTGGCATCCATACTGCTCGTTTTTGCAAAGATGTGCCTGAACAGTGAAGTGTTGCCGACTCTGATGGTATTTTTGTGGTCGGCTGTCATGTCCGTGTATCTTATGATAAAAAACGGGCTCCCTTCAAAAAAGGGCATGATCATATCGGCTGTACTCACAGGTCTTGTGCTTTTCTCAGCGCTCACGGCGCATAAGAACAGTACGATCGGGACCATACTGTTCACATCCACCACACTGCTCTCCTCTCTTGCTGTTATATCGGTGTCGGAAAAAAATGAGGAAATAAAGCTGCTGCGGGCGGCAGATATAAAGAACGTTCTGCTGTCACTTCTCATCGGTGCAGCCGTTGCTGTCCCTCTCATACTTATAAATACATATTTCATGAGCAAAAGCGGGACTATCGCTCCATCCTTCGGTATAGACAAGATCGTTATGGCGATACACCCCGGGATCGCGGAGGAAATGGCTTTCCGTGCGGTGTTCATGGCATTCTGTATATACATCGCCGACGGGAAGATGACAAAGGGACGGACTGTCACGATGTATATCATGATGACCATCCCCCACGGGCTGTGGCATGGCAATATGGGGTTTTTCAGCTGTTTGATGGCTGCAGTGATCTTCGGCATCCCCTTTGCACTGCTCCAGAGGAAGCGTGATCTGACATCGGCTATGTTCTCACATTTCCTTGTGGATGCAGTCCGATTCATACTGTTCGGAGGATGACCGATGGGATGCAAAAAACGGGGCAAGCCCCGTTTTTTCTTATGATGCTCCGTATGTCTTCCCTGCCGTAAGGCGGGGAAGACATATATTCAGTGTTTTCTTAGTGAAAGATCCAAAAAGCTATTGACATATCCTTCCTGATATTGTATAATAAGTACAATGTATGTTCATCATAAGGACATGACATTGACCGATATCGCAATATACAAGGAGGTAGCATATGCAATATGAAGTAAAGTACAAGCCCTTCTGTGTGCTCGACGTGAGCCTTGGCGCAGGTGAGGGCATCGAGTGCGAGAACGGCGCGATGGTATGGATGTCTCCCAATATGGAGATGGATACCAGCATCGGCGGGACCGCCAACTCCAAGGCACAGGGATTCCTCGGCACTCTCGGCAAGGT
>JAFYEQ010000260.1 GCA_017544185.1 Oscillospiraceae bacterium | reverse complement strand
TGCAGCACCTCTGAAAGAGCCGTCACCGCCTATTACTACGAGGCCTTCGATGCCCATCTCTTTGCATCTGTCAGCAGCCTTGCGTATATAAGGCTCCTCCTTGAACTCGTTGCAGCGTGCGGTATAAAGGATAGTGCCGCCTCTCTGGATGATATCGGATACGTCACGCTGATCCAACTCTACACATTCGCCGTTGAGCAGGCCGTTATAGCCTCTGCGGATACCTATTACCTTGTAACCCTTGCTGATAGCTGCTCTTGTAACTGCTCTGACGGCTGCGTTCATGCCGGGAGCGTCGCCTCCACTGGTAAGTACCCCGATCGCCTTCTGCATATATATTACCTCCGTAACTTTTTCGCTATTTCTCCGGATAATGTTTTCCTCATCCTTGTATTTTACACTATCCGAGTTTGTTTGTCAAGGTGATATGTATACAAATTTTATGTTCCATATCATCATGCGGTAGTTCATTTTGATGTTCTCATGGCTTCGCGCATGAGCCGGCGTATATACGCGAAGGTGCGTTCCTCGCCCTCATCGCGCAGCATTATGAGCAGCTTCTCAAGGAGCTTTGAGGTGGCGGGGTGTATCACGCGCCTGCCTCTGCCCAGCTCGAAGTAAGCCAGAGGGGAGGCGTCGGTATACTTATCGCCGTTATACACCTTGCTGGCAGCGACCCTGTCGCAGAACATCTCTATGACGTATATCAGCGGCATCTTCACAGGGGACATGAGCTTCGTCTTGGTGTCATAGTCTGTCCAGTACTCGAAGTGATGCTTGTTATGTCCCTTGTGATGCATCCACGCCAGAGAGTATCCCTTGTCTTCGCGTTCGCCCTCGTTGGGACTGCGCGTCCCCTGATACATGGAAGCGCTCACGAAGAACTCCTCGGGGGAATACTTCGACAGATCGTGTGTAAGCCCCTGCCAGTATATCCCCGCTTTGAAGCAGTGGATCATCACATGATACTTATGCTTGTTTATCGTATCCAGGTGCTTCAGAGCCATCACAGGGTCGATCATCACGCCGTATACGGGTACTCGTATCTTCATCATATCATCCTTTGTGTCTGTCATATCATCGCAGGTATGCGGTCATACCAGCTTCATCTGGTCGGGATCGTCCCCATCCTTTAGCAGAAGACCTACTACGGGTATGTTCTTGACCTGATATCTTGCCAGCGCTGTGAGCTCCTCGGGCGGAAGTATCCATGACTTGTGCACCTTAGCTCCGGCCTTGACGTTCATCGCACGCACGCCCTGAGTGTTCCTCGTGGTCTTGGGAAGGATAAGTGCGGTATTGAATATGATCATCCTGCCGTTGGTGGACATGAGAGCAAGATCTGCATCTTCGTCTACGACGTATACGCCCACGAGGGGAGACTTGTCGGAATATGCGTTGGCAAGGCGCTTGCGGTTGGTCTTGGTCTGGTATGCGGATATGGGCACCTTGGCCACATTGCCGTTCTCGAACACGAAGATGAGGTTGCTCTCATAATTGCCGCAGGGTATCATGGCGATCACGTTCTCGCCCTCGTCGAACTTCAGCGCGGCAGGAACGAAGTCGCCCATAGCCGATGCCTTGGTAGCGGGGAAGTCCGCTGCCCTTGCCTTGTATACCATAGCCTTGTCCGTGAAGAACAGCAGCTCTGCACGGTTGGTGGTCTCGAGCTGGACAGATATGCTGTCTGCGTCCTTCAGCTTCTGTTCATTCGACATACGGAGCGACTGAGGGCTGATCTTCTTGAAATAGCCCTCCTTCGTGAAGAACAGGAACATAGGATCGTCCGGAACATCGTCCTCGGTGATCTCAGCTTCGTCCTCCTCGGTGGGGAAATAGAACATGCTGCGGCGGGGCTGTGCATACTTTTTGATGACATCCTTGAGCTCGGATACGATCACAGCGTATATCTTCTTGCGGTCGCTGAGGGTATCCTCCATCTCGGCGATATCTTTCTCCAGACGGTCTATCTCCGAGGTGCGGTCGAGTATATACTCACGGTTGAGGTGACGGAGCTTTATCTCGGCAACGTAGTCAGCCTGTACTTCGTCAATACCGAAGCCTATCATCAGGTTGGGGACTACGTCCGCTTCCTCTTCCGTCTCGCGGACTATCTTTATGGCCTTGTCTATATCCAGCAGTATCTTTCGCAGACCGTACAGCAGATGGAGCTTCTCCTTCTTCTTGGTCAGCTCGAAGTATATACGTCTTTCTACGCAGCCGCGCCTGAATGCCGTCCATTCGTTGAGTATCTCGTATACTCCCATGACCTTGGGGTATCCGGCTATAAGGATATTGAAATTGCAGGAATATGTGTCCTCCAG
>JAFYEQ010000259.1 GCA_017544185.1 Oscillospiraceae bacterium | reverse complement strand
ACGAAGGGGCAGGCCCACTACTATGATCTCCGGTGACAGGCGCGAGGCCTCTTCAACTGTTTTATCCAGACATCTCTTCATGTCCTTCTCGTGTATGACCGTCACGGGAGAGGCAAGTATCTCCATCCTGTCGCATACGGCGATACCGGTACGCGAATATCCGTAATCAACTGACATTATCACCATAGTTCAGATCTCCAACATAGGTTCGGTGACAGACGCGCCCGCAGGCACCATAGGAAGGACGTTGAGATCCTTATCTATCAGCACATTTATTAGAACGGGCTTGCCGCAGGACACAGCATATCCGAGCTTTTCCTTCACGCCGCTCTTGCTGTCTATAGTGATGGTCTCTATACCGAATGCCTTGCCCAGCATCTCAAAGTCGGTATCCTTCTCAACGTCTGTCTGAGAGTATCTCTCACCGTAGAAGAGCTTCTGCCACTGGCGCACCATACCCAGTACGGTGTTGTTGAATACCAGCTCGATCACAGGGAGACCGTACTTTGCAAGGGTGGAGAGCTCCGCCATGTTCATATAGAAGCTGCCGTCTCCTGCGATATTGACTACTGTCTTCTCCGGGCAGCCTACCTTGGCTCCGATGGCAGCGCCCAGACCGTAGCCCATCGTCCCCTGTCCGCCCGATGTGGCAAGGCTGTGAGGATCCTTGAAGGGATAATACTCCGCTGCCCACATCTGATGCTGACCTACCTCTGTGGTGATGACAGCCTCTCGCCCCGTCACCTCAGCCAGCATCTCAAGTACATACTTTGGAGTCACAGCATCGCTGTCTGCATCCTGCACCAACGGGTACCGACTCTTGATATCCGCTATATGTGCCATCATCTCGGGATGCGAGACCTTATCGAGCTTATCGATCAGCTGATCGAGCACGGTCTTTACATCACCGTATACCTTGCAGTCTGCAAGTACGTTCTTGTTGAACTCTTTCCTGTCTATATCTATATGCACTACCTTAGCGCCCTTGATATTCTCAGCGAAGCTCTTGGTATTGCATGTCACTCTGTCGGAGAAGCGTGTACCTAAGGCTATGATGACATCTGCCTCCGTAAGTGCAACCGAAGACACCTTGGTACCATGCATACCGAGCATACCCAGACAACGCTCATCCATATTATCAAGGCAGTCCTTCGCCATGAGCGAGAGCGACACGGGCGCATCGATCTTCTCAGCCAGAGCCTTCAGTTCCTTCTCTGCGCCGCTGAGACGCACACCACCGCCTGCGAATATATACGGACGCTTTGCAGCGTTGATGATCTTTGCAGCCTCTTCTACACCATGTATATCACAAGGCCTGTCATGGGCCTTGGGAGGGACGTTCTTGAATTCACAGACAGCACTCGTGACGTCCTTTGTGATATCTATGAGAACTGCGCCCTTACGTCCGTCATTGGCTATGAAAAATGCCTCACGTACAACATCAGCCAGCTTTGTCACGTCTGTTACGAGATAGCTCTTCTTTGTTACGGGGGCTACTACGTGAGAGATATCTATCTCCTGGAAGGAATCACGTCCCAAAAGGTCTGAATTGACGTTTGCTGTGATAGCTACGAGAGGGATGCTGTCCATATTTGCTGTAGCGATACCCGTCACAAGGTTGGCAGCACCCGGTCCCGATGTGGCGAACACCACGCCCGTCCTGCCCGTGATACGGGCATAGCCGTCTGCAGCATGAGCAGCATGCTGCTCGTGAGATGTGCATATATGTCTGATCTTGTCGCTGTACTTGTAGAGCGCATCGTATATATTAAGTATAGCTCCGCCGGGATAACCGAATATAGTATCTACGCCCTGTTCAAGAAGCGTTTCCATAAGTATCTGAGAACCGTTCAAAAGCATGTTATTATCCTTTCATTATGAACTGACTATAATGATACCACATATAAGGAAGTTTGTCAATATCAATATGTATGTTCCGCATGGACAGGTCATGGGCTCGTAATTGTAAAATTTCTGTAAACACCTTGCAAAACGCGATAAGAGGGAGTATAATAGAGATACACCCAAAACGCATTGACCGGGCAAAGTAGGACTAGACCTTGTATGTGTACCAGAGAGCGGATCCATAGGCTGGAAGATCCCACACAGTGTCGAGCCTGAAATTTCACCCGCGAGCGGCAGCTTTGAACCGTACCGCAGTAGGAGCTGACGGATGCCCCGTTACAGGCAGGATAACTACACCTTATGTGTGCTTTGACGGTGAACTGTTGAAGAGTAGGTGCAGTCTGTCCGGTGGGCAGACTTTTATTATTTCTGAAAGAAGGAAAGCATATGAAAGAACAGCTCAAAGCCATTCTCGAGAACGCCCGCAAAGAGCTTGAGAGCAGTGCTGATGTCAAGGCCATCGACGACCTTAGGGTGCGCTACCTCGGCAAGAAGGGCGAACTCACGGCCATACTCAAGCAGATGGGCTCTCTCTCTGCGGAGGAGCGTCCCGTGATAGGTCAGCTCGCCAACAGTGTACGTTCCCAGATCGAGGAGATCATACAGACCAGATCCGAGAAGATCCGTGCAGAGCAGGCAGCCCTCAAGCTCGCTGCTGAAAAGATCGACGTCACGCTCCCCGGCAAGGCAGCTCCCGTGGGCAGACCTCATCCCCTCAGTGCTGTGCTTGAAGAGGTGGAGGAGATATTCCTCGGTATGGGCTTCGATATAGTCAACGGTCCCGAGGTAGAGACCGACCACTACTGCTT
>JAFYEQ010000258.1 GCA_017544185.1 Oscillospiraceae bacterium | reverse complement strand
TTTTGACCGAAGAAGAATTCAGGTCAAAGATAGATAACGGGTCTATGCTTGAGTATGCCGAATACAACGGAAACTTTTACGGCACCCCCATGGAACCGGTGATGGCTCATCTTGACAAGGGTGAGGACGTAGTACTGGAGATCGAGGTCAAGGGCGCTATGCAGGTCAAGAGCAAGATGCCCGAGGCGGAGATGATATTCATACTTCCTCCCAGCATAGATACCCTCAGACAAAGGCTCATCAAGCGCGGCACCGAGAGCCTTGACGTGATCGAAGAGCGGGTAGCCAAAGCTGCCGAAGAGATAAGCCGCGCTCCCGAATACGATCACGTGATCGTCAACGACGTTCTGGAGGATGCCGTGGACGACATCATAAAAGTGATAGATGCTAAAGAGATGACAGCAGTCCGCTGCCATGATATGATAAAAAAGGTATTAGATCAAGGAGATGACCGAACATGATGCTCAAACCCTCTATGAGCCAGCTCGCTATACACGGTGAAAGCTATTATTCTGTAGTTGTAGGCATCGCAAAGCGTGCAAGAGCCATAGCAGAAAAGCAGGAGATCGAGAAGGAGAAGCTCAAGAAGATATCCGATGAGAAGCCTGTAGCGCTGGCTGTCAATGAGTTCTTCGAGAGGAAATTCACCATAATAGAGGATCCCTCTGTAAAGCCCACCAGATCTGTAGGTGCATGATACGCTGCGCCCACGTCGGTATAAACGATACGGCCTTCGCCTATGACCGCGCGTACAGTTATGCTGTCCCTGCGGATATGGATGTGCAGCCCGGAAGGCGCGTGGTAGTCCCCTTCGGTAAGGGTGACAGGCGTCGCATAGGTATAGTGCTGGACATCTATGATGCGGATGACACATCAGCCATCAAAGAGATATGCGCTCTCATCGACAGTGAACAGTTCCTGAACGATGAACAGCTGTCACTGCTCCTGCGCATCAAGGATACCGCCATGTGTACCTACTTTGAGGCGCTCCGTGCGCTGATACCGCCGGAACTGGGCGTAGACCTCACCACAGAGTATAAGCTGGCAGAGGCTCCCCTGCCCTGTGACTGCTCGGATAAGGCTTATATGCTCTATCTTTCCGCAGCACACGCAGAGGACAAGCATGAACAGCAGCTGATACTGTCGTCTGATACCAAGTCTGTTGGGGAGCTGATCCGCGGCGGATATGTCACCGAGACAGACCGTACGCGCCAGCGTATACGCGACAAGACCGTTACTATGGTGCGGATCGTCGACAATGGCAAGAAGCTCAGCAAGAAGCAGCAGCAGGTCGCCGATATCATCGCCGGCGAGGGCAATATGTCCGTCAGTGAGATATGCTATCTTGCAGGATGTACTCCTGCCGTCATAAAGCGCATGTGTGCCGACGGCACCGCAGAGACCTATGAGGTCTCTCCCGATCCGCTGCCCGTGACAAAGCGCGATCCCGACGATATCCTCCTCAGCGAGGAACAACAAAAAGTATATGACGGACTGGCAGCTATGATAGATGCCAAGCAGCCGTCAGCCGCGCTCCTTCACGGCGTGACGGGCAGCGGCAAGACACTGGTATACGCCAAGCTCATAGACCATACTCTCAAGATCGGGCGCAATGTGATCGTACTGATCCCCGAGATATCCCTCACGCCTCAGACCGTGAGCCGCTTCACAGGGCTCTTCGGCGAGACTGTGACGGTGATGCACTCAGGGCTCACGATGTCAGCGCGTTCCGAAGGATACAAGCGTCTTCGCTCAGGGGCTTCAAGGATAGCCGTTGGCACACGAAGCGCGGTATTCGCTCCTCTTGATGATATCGGTCTGATAATAATAGATGAGGAGGGCGAGCGGACATACCGCTCAGGCTCAGACCCGAGATACGACGCCAAAGAGATCGCAGCGCAGAGATGCCTGTATCACGGTGCTCTTCTTCTGACAGGATCTGCCACTCCCTCCATAGGGTCATACTATTCCGCACAGTGCGGACGCACTAAACTGTTCGAGCTCACAGAGCGTTACGGCGGTGCAGGGCTCCCGAAGGTGGAGCTGGTAGATACCGCGGGACTTAAGACCACTCTCAGTGAACGGCTCGCAGACCAGGTCAAGGACAGGCTCAAACGCGGCGAACAGTCTATACTTCTGCTCAACCGACGGGGCTATCATACCTACGTCACCTGCACATCGTGCAAGGAGACAGTGACCTGCCCCAACTGCAGCATAGCGCTCACCTACCACAGAAAGAACGGCAGGCTCATATGCCACTACTGCGGATGGTCACAGGCATATCTGCCTCACTGTCCCAAATGCGGCTCGGAGGCCATGGTGCTCACGGGCACAGGCACTCAAAAGCTGGAAGAAGAGCTGGCTGACCGTTTCCCCGGGGCAAGGATACTGCGTATGGACGCAGATACGACCCTCTCCCGTTTCGCCTATGAAAAGCAGTTCACCGCTTTCAGGAACGGCGAATACGATATAATGGTAGGTACTCAGATGATCGCCAAGGGGCTCGACTTCCCGATGGTGACACTGGTAGGAGTCATCGGTATCGACAGGTCTCTGTACGCGGGAGACTTCAGATCCTTCGAGAGGACGTTCTCACTGATCACTCAGGTAGTGGGCAGGAGCGGACGTAAGCTTGGAGGTACTGCGCTGATACAGACTGCAGACCCCACGCATTATATAATAAATATGGCTGCGGCTCAGGACTATAAAAGCTTTTACGGTCAGGAGATCGCCATACGCCGTTCCATGATATATCCCCCCTTCTGTGATATATGCATCATAGGGTTCTCGGGTATAGTGGACAGCGAGGTGGAAAGAGCCGCTCGTACCTTCTGCGATATGGTACGATCTGAAGCAGCCTCACGGGACAAGCTCCCCATGCATATATACGATCC
>JAFYEQ010000257.1 GCA_017544185.1 Oscillospiraceae bacterium | reverse complement strand
TGGCGAAGGAGAAGGCGGAGCCATGAATGCGGCTACCCTCCTCAAGCCCGCTCTGTCCCGCGGTGAAGTGCAGATCATAGGTGCTACTACCTTCAGGGAGTACCGTAAGCATATCGAAAAGGATTCTGCGCTCGAAAGGCGTTTCCAGCCCATAACAGTCAATGAGCCTACCATAGAGGACAGCATCGAGGTGCTCAAGGGCATACGCAGATACTATGAGGAGCATCATCATGTGACGATACCCGACGAGCAGATACGTCTCTGTGCGGTGCTCGCCGAGAGGTATATCACCGACAGGTTCCTGCCTGATAAGGCAATAGACCTACTTGACGAGGCATGTGCCAACAGGAGCATCAGGAGCAAAGAGCTTACTCTGAAGCATGACAAGGAGATAGAGGCGAAGAGCCTCCAGACAGAGGTGGATGAGATTGAGGCCAGCGACTCCCCTGATTACGAGAAGCTGGCGGAGAAGCGCTCGCAGCTGATACGTGTCAATGATGAGCTCGAAAAGGCAGTAAAGGCATCCGAGACGATAATCGTCGAGGATGAAGATCTGGCACATGTGATAGAGCTCTGGACGGGCATACCCGCCAATAAGATCGCCGAGACAGAGTTCAAGAAGCTGCTCTCCCTCGAGGAGCGCATGAAGAGACGCATCATCGGTCAGGACAGAGCTGTTGAGGAGATATGCAAGGCTGTAAAGCGCAGCCGTGTACAGCTCAACAAGCGCCGCAGACCTGCATCATTCATATTCGTAGGTCCTACAGGCGTGGGCAAGACGGAACTTGTCAAGGTCATCAACGACGAGATGTTCAACGGTACGGATACCCTCATACGTATAGATATGACCGAGTATATGGAGAAGCATACTGTGGCAAGGCTCATAGGCTCCCCTCCCGGGTATGTGGGATACGATGAGGCAGGACAGCTCACCGAGAAGGTGCGCCGTCATCCCTACTCAGTGATACTCTTCGATGAGATAGAAAAGGCACATCCCGACATCATGAACCTGCTCCTTCAGATACTCGATGAGGGGCGTGTCAACGATGCACAGGGCAGATCCATCAACTTTGAGAACACGATCATATGCATGACCTCCAATGCGGGATCCTCCGACAAGACCACTTCCCTCGGCTTCAACAAGACTGCTGAGGAGATATCCAAGGACAAGGCTATGCGTGCCCTGTCTGACTTCCTGCGCCCCGAGTTCCTGGGAAGAGTGGACGAAGTTGTAGTGTTCGACCCGCTCACAGAGGAGAGCTATGTCAAGATCGCAGGTCTCATGCTGGAGGAGATGCGTGAGCCGTTGATGGAAAAGGGCATCAAACTGTCCTACTCCGACAAGTCTCTTGAGCTGCTGGCACATAAGGCCTTTGGCGGCAAGTTCGGTGCAAGAGACCTTCGCACCACTATCAGGGATGAGCTCGAGGACAAGATCGCCGAGAGGATCATCTCTGCAGGAGCAGGCGGCATAGACAGCATACATATAGACACAGACGGCGACAGCTTTGTCGTAGGATAGGGATAATATGGCTTCACCACTCGCTGACCGCATCAGACCGTCATCTATCGACGATATCGTCGGACAGCAGCATCTGTTTGGCAAGGGGATGTATCTCAGACGTATCGTAGAGTCCGGGAACATACCCAACATGATATTCTACGGACCTCCCGGTGTGGGCAAGACCACCGTGGCGCGGATCATCGCCGAGAATGCAGGTATGAAGCTGCATAAGCTCAACGGTACATCCGCAGGTATCGCCGATATAAAGGATGTCATATCCGATACACGCACACTTGACGGCGTGAACGGAGTGGTGCTGTACCTGGATGAGATACAGTACCTGAACAAAAAGCAGCAGCAGTCGCTGCTGGAGTATATCGAGAACGGTTCTATAACTCTCATCGCATCCACTACCGAGAACCCCTACTTCTATGTGTACGGGGCTATCCTGTCGAGAAGTGCGGTGTTCGAGTTCAAGCCCGTATCGGCGGAGGATACTATCCCTGCATGTGAGAGGGCCTTTGCGATACTCTCCGAGGAGAGCGGCAAGACCCTTGACATAGATGATGACGTATGCCGTCATATCGCCATGTCATGCGGCGGAGACGTGCGCAAGGCCATCGGAGTATGTGAGCTGTGTTATCTTGCCGCATCCGACGACGTAGATACAGTACATATCACGTCAGACGAAGCAAAGGCGTTGGCGCAGCGCAGTAATATGCGGTATGACCGTGATGGAGACGAACATTACGATACCCTGTCGGGACTTCAGAAGTCCATACGCGGTTCGGATGAGAACGCAGCGCTGTACTATGCGGCAAGGCTCATAGAGGCGGGAGATATCATCTCCCTGTCAAGGAGATTGCTTGTCATAGCATCTGAGGATATTGGGCTCGCCTATCCTATGGCGGCGGCTATAGTCAAGTCATGTGTAGACAGCGCCATGCAGCTGGGTCTCCCGGAAGCACGCATACCGCTGGCTCAGGCGGTGATACTCTT
>JAFYEQ010000256.1 GCA_017544185.1 Oscillospiraceae bacterium | reverse complement strand
CTATATTCCCGATACATATCTTCAAGATCAAGGAGGGCATCAACTACGATCCCGGCGATTCCAACTACGATCTGTTCCGTCTGGCGTGCAGGGTATCGGCTAAGAGGCTCTTCCCCAATTTCTCGTTCATAGATGCTCCCTTCAATCTTCCCTATTACAAGAAGGGCGACTACAATACCGAAGTGGCATACATGGGCTGTCGTACCCGTGTCATGGCCAATCACTACGATCCCACCCGTGAGATAGTCACAGGCAGAGGCAATCTGAGCTTCACGTCCATAAACCTTCCCCGTCTGGCTATACTCGCAGACCATGATATAGACAAGTTCTTCGCGTCCCTTGAGGACAGGATGGATCTGGTGGTAAAGCAGCTGCTCCACAGGTTCGGCATACAGTCTCAGAAGACAGTCCGCAACTTCCCGTTCCTTATGGGACAGGGGATATGGATCGACTCTGAGAAGCTGGGCCCCGATGAGCCCGTGGGAGAGGTGTTCAAGCACGGTACCCTCACCATAGGCTTCATAGGCCTTGCTGAGTGCCTGAAGGCACTGATCGGCGTGCATCACGGCGAGAGCAAGGAAGCGCAGGAGCTGGGCCTTAAGATCATCGGAAGGATGAGGGCTCGTATGGATGAGGAGACAGAGCGCACAGGGCTAAACTTCTCCTTGATAGCTACTCCCGCCGAGGGTCTGTCCGGCAGGTTCGTACGTATGGACAGAGAGAGGTTCGGTGAGATCGATGGCGTGACCAGCAGGCACTACTACACCAACTCCTTCCATGTGCCTGTATACTACCCGATCAAGGCATACGACAAGATCCAGATCGAGGCTCCCTATCATGCGCTGACCAACGGCGGTCATATCAGCTATGTGGAGCTGGACGGTGATCCCGTCAACAATATCGACGCATTCGAGAAGATCGTCCGCTGTATGAAGGAAGCGGGCATAGGCTACGGCTCTATCAACCATCCCGTAGACCGCGATCCCGTATGCGGATATTCGGGCGTCATCAATGATGTATGCCCCCGCTGCGGCAGACGTGAGGAAGAGCACGGCTACGTGCATGAGAGGATAAGACGTCTTAATTCCTGCAGCTGATGATGAGAACAGGATCCTCCGCGCCAGCGGAGGGTCATATCATAGAAGAAGGATATAATGATAGATGATCTGACTGGTACGCTGCGCATAGCAGGTGCCGTAAATGATTCGATAGTAGACGGTCCGGGCATACGCTACTGTCTGTTCGTCCAGGGATGCCCTCACGCATGTGAGGGCTGTCACAACCCACATACCTGGGCGTTTGACGGCGGATATGAACGCGGGCTGAAGGATATATTCAACGAGATCATCTCCGATCCGCTGCTCGACGGTGTCACCTTCAGCGGAGGAGAGCCTTTCTGTCATGCCCATAAGCTGTATCTGCTGGGGCGCAGGCTGAAGGAGATGGAGCTCAATATCGTGACATACACGGGCTATACCTTTGAGCAGCTGGTGCGTCAGGCCAATGACAGCAACTGCTTCGAGGAGCTGCTGAGCGTGACGGATATACTCGTCGACGGAAGGTTCGTGCTGGCAAAGAGGGATCTGACGCTCAGGTTCAGGGGGAGCAGCAATCAGCGGCTCATAGATATCCCCGAGACCATAAGGACTGGCAGGGTGGTGCTATGGGACACCTGAGAGCGGCGTCTCTGTTTATGGCTCTGCTGCTCTGCGGATGCGCATCCTCTAAGGATAAGATCGGCGGAGAGTTCACGGGGATGCTCACAGCAGACCCCGCTAATCTGGATCCTCAGATGGCTACAGACGTGCCGTCCTATAATGTGATACGCAATATCTATGCGACCCTGGTGGCGATAGACGATCAGGGCATGATCCGCTGCGATGCGGCGGAGGACTATCACATCAGCGAGGACGGCACGGAGTATATATTCTACCTTCGAGACGGCATAGTATGGACGGGTATGGACCACAGCAGCGTACCGCTGACTGCGGAGGACTTCGTGTTCGCCTATGAGCGGCTCTATGATCCTGTGACGGGGTCTCCTCATGCGCATATGTTCGATGAGATAACGAAGATATACGCAGTAGATGGCAAGACCCTTGTGATAGATATCTCCGCCCCAAACTGCGACTTCCTCAAGAAGCTGGCTCATCCTGCGTTCTCACCGTGCAACAAGGAGCTGTTCCTGTCCACCAGCGGACGCTACGGTATGTCGGCGGAGGATACCTACTCCTGCGGTGCCTTCTATGTGTCCGAGTGGAACTACGATCCCTACTGGGTGGGGAACCATATCACGCTGACAAAGATACGGACCAATTCCTTCGAGGGGTATGTCACCTGTCCCGATGAGGTGGATCTTCTCATAGCTCCCGAGGAGGACGCGGACGTATCGGTATACGACGGGAAGGAGCTCCCCAAGGGATAT
>JAFYEQ010000028.1 GCA_017544185.1 Oscillospiraceae bacterium | reverse complement strand
GGAACGCACAAGCCTCAGCGAAGGTATCGTCCTCCCCCGTGCAGGGAGCATACTCAACGTTGGTCATGCCGCATAGATCCAGCAGCTGCTCTACTGCGCCCTTGATGGCATAGAAGTCGGTATCACTGCCGTACGCGCCGAACATGATGCGTGCAGGTTCTTCGGGGAGCTCACCGTCGGTCGGGAGATACTCATTGCCTATCTCGAACAGGAAAGCCGATGCATTACGGTTGTTGTAGTTGCGTGAGAGCACTTCGCACATAGAGGGCAGGAGAGACGTCCTCATAACAGAGGTGTCTTCTCCGAGAGGATTGGTGATATCTACGGTCCTGCGCAGTACACTGTCCTCGGGGAGACGTATCTTATCAAAGGATCTGGGCGATATGAAGGAGAACGTGCATATCTCATATGCGCCGAGAGCTACAGCCGTACGAGACAGCTTGCGAGTGAACTTCTGGACAGGAGTGAGCTCGCCGGATGCTACGCCGCGTATTATGGTCTGAGGGATCTTGTTGTAGCCATAGAGACGCGCCACTTCTTCAGCGATATCGTTCTTGCAGCCGATATCACTGCGGTATGCGGGAGCGTAGGCGATGCCGTTCTCAACGCGGATATCAAGGAGTGAGAGATAGCGGAGCATCTCGCTCTCGGGTATATCGGTACCAAGGAAACCGTTGATCCAGTCAGCATCGAAGGGAGCAGTGCGCTCCTTGAACTCACCTGCACGGCAGTCGATCATACCCGATACTACCTCACCGCATCCGAGCTGCTCTACCAGCTCGCAGGCACGCTTCAGAGCGAGCTCGCACATACGGGGGTCGAGCCCTTTCTCAAAACGTGCGGATGCGTCTGTGCGCATACCCAGAGCCTTGGCAGTGGTGCGGACGCTGGCGCCATCGAAGCATGCTGACTCGAATACTACCGTAACGGTATCATCCATTATACCGCTGTACTCTCCGCCCATGACGCCTGCTACAGCTACGGGCTTGTTGGCATCTGCGATGACCAGCATATCCGATGTGAGCTCACGTTCGGTACCATCGAGAGTGGTTATCTTCTCACCGCTCTCAGCCGAGCGGATCTTGATGGAATTGCCGTCGATGTAGCGAATATCGAAGGCATGCATGGGATGACCGTATTCGAGCATGACATAGTTAGTGATATCGACAAGATCGTTGATGGGACGTACTCCGCAGGCACGGAGCCTCTCTCTCATCCACAGGGGAGAGGGACCGATCTTTACGTTCTTTACTACTGCTGCCATATAGCGTGAGCACAGATCCTTATTGACTATCTCTACGCTCATATCGTCGGAAGCGCTGCCGCCAAAGCCCTTGAAGGAGGGCTCTTTGGTCTTGAGGGGACGGTCGAAGGTGGCGTGGGTCTCTCTTGCGAGACCTATCACTGACAGACAGTCGGGACGATTGGGGGTTATCTCGAACTCTATGGTAGTGTCATCATACCCTATGGCCTTGCGTATATCCGTGCCGGGCACGAGAGTACCGAGCTCGTTCTCATCGAGTATGAATATGCCGTCCTCTATAGCATTGGGGAAATCGTGGAGCGTGAGCCCCAGCTCGCCGAGAGAGCAGAGCATACCGTTGGAGATCTCGCCTCTGAGCTTGCCCTTCTTTATCTTTACGCCGCCGGGGAGCGTGGAGCCGTCAAGGGCTGCAGGTACATATGCACCGACGCTGTCAGCAGTTATATTAGGAGCTCCCGTAACTATCTGTATAGGCTCGCCTGTTCCGGCGTCGACCTGGGTTATGACCAGATGATCTGAGTTGGAGTGGGGCTTCACATCAAGTATCTTAGCCACTACCACATTGGAGATCTCGCTGCCCTCTTCGGTATACTTCTCTACCTTTGAGCCGCTCATGGTGAGCCCTGCGCAAAGTTCTTTTATCGGGATATCCGATACATCTATATGATCGTTCAACCATTTTACTGATAAGTCCATATTATCTCTCCTCTGATCTGAGCTGTGCTATATCGTGGAAGAATCCAAGTTCGTTCTCCAGGAAGGTCTTATATTTTACTATGGGTATCTCATGCTTTTTGCTGCCGATACGGAATATGAGCTTCACACTGTCCGGGATGTTATATGTACGGTGACAGGAGGTCTCGATAGATGCTATCTCATCATAGGGCACTATCAGGAAGCCTCGCGGGTACCATAAGTATTTCTCGAACATATAGAAGGTCCCGTACTGTATGGGCGTATTTTCCATACGCTCGAATTCCTGCTCATCCGTCTCGGCAAAGTGTGCCGCGATATGATCGGACTGCTTTTTGAACATTATGAAGTTACATATGAGCACTATGGCGGAAATGACTATGGGAGCGATGATCCATAGCTTTTCAAGCTTATCGTCTTCCAGCCACGGTACCCATATAGTTACCGCAAAGTATCCACCTACCGCTACGGCTGTAAGTCCTAAGCAGCGGAGCATACGATATATCAAGGCTTTGCGGTCGACCTTCATGAGCGTGCTGTTTTTGATCTTGTCTGTCATCAGAACTGACCCAGGAACCTCATGTCGTTCTCATAAAGAAGACGCATATCATTTATACCAGAGCGTCCCATAGTGATGCGCTCAAGGCCGATGCCGAAGGCGAATCCGGAATACTCCTCGGGGTCGATACCGCATCTGCGAAGAACGTCGGGATGCACCATACCAGCTCCGAGCAGCTCAACATAGCCCTCGTTCTTGCACATGGGGCAGCCCTTGCCTCCGCAGTTGAAGCACATAAGATCCACCTCAGCGGAGGGCTCTGTGTAGGGGAAGTGATGAGGACGCAGACGTATCTGTGTATCCTTGCCATAGAGCTTCTTCATGAGAAGATCCAGTGTGCCGTAAAGGTCTCCCAGGGTGACGCCCTTGTCTATGACGAGACCCTCTATCTGATGGAAAAGGGGAGAGTGAGTAGCATCTACCGCATCGGAACGGTATACTCTACCGGGGGATATTATGCGTATGGGAGGACGGCGCTCTTCCATGGTGCGTATCTGT
>JAFYEQ010000255.1 GCA_017544185.1 Oscillospiraceae bacterium | reverse complement strand
CAAGATCGACTCCGAGCTCAACGCGCAGATCAGAGGCAAGCTGACCAAGATCTCCGCTCCCGACAGCAAGGTAGAGGTATGGGTAGTACCTACCAACGAGGAGCTGCTCATAGCAAGAGATACTCTGGAGCTCATTGGTAAGTGATGCTATCCCGCTTCCGATCGTTTCGCAGTAAAGAGATGCAACTGCGTCAGCAGTCGTCAGGGACGAGAGACAAGGGAATGTGTGGCTATCGCCACATCCCAGATCAGTGCTGCTGTCCATGCCCCCGCATCTTTCCATGATCAAGATCAAGAATGGTATAATATACTATATGTAATATTTATAACAAATATAACTTCAGGTAGTGATCAACATCTCCTATCTGTATGTTGAAAGCGAGCTCAAAATGACTATCGCTGCTCTTTCTACGCCCAAGGCAGCGGGCGGTATAGCTGTGATACGCATATCAGGCGAGGATGCCATAGGTATCGCAGACAGTATATCCGGCGTGGATATCGCATCCATGAAGGGATATACCTGCGCCTACGGGAAGATATACGACGGCGATGAGACCGTGGACGACGCAGTCATCACTGTATTCAGGGCGCCTCATTCGTATACCGGCGAGGACGTGGTGGAGATATCCTGCCACGGAGGGATATACGTATCCGAGAGGATACTCTCACTGCTGTATTCCCGCGGGGCTGAGCCCGCCGAGCCCGGTGAGTTCACCAAGAGGGCCTTTCTCAACCATAAGATGGATCTTACCCGAGCAGAAGCCGTGATGGATATCATATCCGCTCAGGGCAGCGCCTATCTCCGCAAGGCGGAGAACATCAGGGAAGGCCATCTTTACAAGAGAGTAGAGGAGCTTCGACACCGACTGGTGGAGCTGCTGTCCACCATATCCGCCTGGATCGACTTCCCCGATGAGGACATACCCGAGGTAGAAGACGATACCCTGAAGAAAGAGCTCATCGAGATACGTGACGGCATAGCGGATATAGCTAAATGCTACGACAGCTCCTGTCTGCTTAGATATGGTATAGATACCGTCATCGTGGGCAAGCCGAACGTGGGCAAGTCCACGCTGATGAACGCCCTGTCGGGATGTGATCGGAGCATCGTCACCGAGATCCCTGGGACTACCCGCGATATAGTGGAGGGCTCTGTGAGGGTCGGCGATACGGTGCTTCGCATAGCCGATACCGCAGGTATACATGATACCGAGGATATCGTGGAGAGCGCAGGCATAGAACGGGCAATGGCAAGGGCTGCAAAGGCGGATCTTGTGATCGCGGTCTTCGACAACAGCGAGGCCTTCTGCGATGACGACAGGCGGATATGCGATATGACCGCCGCACGTAAGATAGCATGTATAAACAAGTCCGACGAGCAGGACCTCTTCGATGAGACGCTGCTCACAGGCTTCGACGATATAGTGCACATATCCGCGAAGAACGGGGATATCGGCAGCCTGCTGGACGTGCTGGAGAGCATGACCATCGAGACCGCCGACGAGTTCCTGATCAACGAGCGGCAGAAGATATGTCTCGACAAGGCAGCGGTATGTATCAGTGAGGCCGTGGACAGCATCGGCATTGTCACCCTTGACGCGGTGGATATCGTCCTGGACAGAGCGCTGTATCACCTGCTGGAGCTCACGGGCGAGAGCGTGTCCGACACAGTGGTGAACGAGGTGTTCTCCCATTTCTGCGTGGGTAAATGATACTATACGTATAATAACGAAAAACTATACTTTAAGTATATAAAGGATATATATGAAAACAGCATTCTTATTCTCGGGCCAGGGCTCCCAGTGCGAAGGCATGGGCGTTGAGCTGGCAGATAACGGACAGAGATATATATTTGACGAAGCATCGGAGATACTGGGCTTCGACCTGTACGACAAGTGCAAGAACGCCTCCGCAGAGGAGCTGGCGGTCACTACCGTAGCACAGCCCGCTATCATGGCAGTATCGCTGGCTATGGCAGAGGACTATCGTCAGAAGGGCATCACCGCAGGCGCTGTGGCAGGCCATTCTCTCGGTGAGTATGCCGCTCTGGTATATTCGGGCATGGTGAGCCGCGCCGACGGCTTCAGGCTCATCAAGGCAAGGAGCGAGGCCATGCAGCGTGCAGCCGAGACCGCCAAGGGCGCTATGTACGCCGTGATCGGCATGGATGCAGCACAGATCGAGAAGATATGCTCCGAGACCGAAGGCTACGTGCTCCCCGTGAACTATAATTCTCCCATACAGACCGTCATCGCGGGAGAGGACGAGGCAGCCAAGGCAGCCGCTGACAAGTGTGTGGCCGAGGGTGCCCGCAAGGCAGTGAAGCTGGCAGTGGCCAGTGCCTTCCATTCAAAGCTGATGCAGTCCGCAGCCGATGAGTTCGTGGTATTTGCCCGCACCGTAGAGTACAAGGCGCCCCAGATCACCGTCATGTCCAACGTCACAGGCAAGGCCTTCGTGTACGGCGAGGAGGATATGGCAGAGCGTCTGGCGCGGCATATCGTATCCCCTGTACGCTTCGTGGATGAGATAAATGCGCTCTGGGCAGACGGGTATGATACCTATTATGAATGCGGCCCCGGCAAGGTGCTCTCGGGACTTGTTCGCAAGACTCTGAAGCAGGCCACGGTCAACTGATAATTACTTTTAGTATAATACCAAATGATCATACGGATAGTAATATCCCCACGCATCGTCAAAAGGTGATATCATGAAAAGCTTTGCATTACTGGGCCACCCGCTGGGACACAGCCTCTCCCCCCTGATACATGAGAGACTGATGCAGCTGGCAGGCATCGACGGAAGATATACACTTACGGATATCCCCCCTGAGGAGCTCCCTCGGCGGATGCAGGAGCTTTTCGCCCTTGACGGCTTCAATGTGACCATACCCTACAAGGTAGATGTCATAGACTACCTGGATGAGCTGGACGATACAGCCAAGAGGTATATGTCCGTCAACTGCGTGGCGAAGCGTGACGGCAGGACCATAGGCTACAATACCGACTGCGTGGGATTCATACGTTCCATGGAGCAGGCAGGCGGACGCATGGACGGCAAAGTGCTGCTGTGCGGCTGCGGCGGCGTGGGACGGATGATCGCCATAGAATGTATGCGCCACGGCGCCGACCTTACGGTGATGGTGCGCCCGGGCAGAGAATGTACGGCAGATGCAGCGGCAGAGTACGCCAAAGCTCACGGCCATGATATGCGCGTAGTCACCGCGGATATGATCACAGGCACATATGATGCCCTGATCAATGCCACAGCCGTAGGCATGTACCCCAATGTGGACGCATCCCCCGTGACGGAGGATATAGTGCGGCGCTGCGGCTTCGTGTATGACGTGATATACAACCCGTCGGAGACGCTGCTCATGAGATATGCCCGCGAGAACGGCATACCCTGTGCGGGCGGCATGGCCATGCTGGTCATGCAGGCAGCCGCAGCCGAAGAGCATTGGTGCGGCGTAAAGTTCGATGATACGGATCTGGATAAGATAGTATCTGCTATGGAGCTGATAAAGTGAGGCGTGAGCTTGGCAAAGGGACAGTGCTGGCACCCGTGCCTGCGGTACTGGTGACCTGTGCCTGTGATGACAGACAGAACGTGTTCACCGTGGGCTGGACGGGGATCGTGGATACACGCCCGCCTATGGTGTCCATATCTGTGCGTCCCTCAAGGTATTCCTATGATATGATCGACAAGTCCGGGGAGTTCGTGATAAATCTTACCACCTCATCTATGGTGAAGGCGGTGGATATATGCGGGAACAAGAGCGGGAAGGATACCGACAAGTTCGCCCTGTGCCATCTTGATACCACGCCCTCGGAGATAGTATCCGCGCCCATACTCACCGCATCCCCCCTTGCACTGGAGTGCAGGGTCAACAGGCGGATAGATCTGGGCTCACATACCATGTTCATAGCGGACATAGTGGGTATGAGTGCAGATGAGAGGTATATCGACAGCAAGGGCAAGCTGAACATAGAGCAGGCAGGGCTGATCGCCTATGCTCACGGTCAGTACCATGTGCTGGGCAGGGCGCTGGGGCGTATCGGCTACGCTGTGAGGAGGAAAAGATGAAGAGATGTATATGTACTGTACTGTTGGCTCTGCTCCTTGCCTCCTGCTCACGGCCGGCACCCGTAAAGGTAGAGGATCTGCAGGGCACATGGGTGCGCACTTCGGGCGACAGCACCGCTGAGTGGACCTTCGAGATCGACGGGAAATACAACGAGAAGATCTCTACCAGCAACGAAGAGCAGTTCTCCATGGAGGACAGCGGCAAGTACGAGTTCGAGGAAGGTACGATAAAGATCACCTTCGAGACCTACGGTACCTTCGCCGAGTATAAAGTGTCTATCGACGGCGACGAGCTCACCCTCAGCAACGAGGACGAGACCTATACCTTCAAAAAGAAGAAATGACGGCAGACTCACATGCACATTATACCGACAGCGCTTTTGACGGGATACGCGATACAGTGGTGTCCGAGTCACTGGCCGCCTGCGGCATCATAGTCGGATCGGGATACGATACGGACAGCTCCTTTGCGGCCCTTGCCCTTGCAGACAGGTACGACGGGATGTATGCCTCTGTGGGGATACATCCGCAGTATGACGGGGATGTATCCGTTATAGAGCATCTGTGCGCCACACGTACAGCAGCTAAGATCGTTGCTGTGGGGGAGATCGGCCTTGACTATCGAAACGCCGATGACGCCGAACGGTCCCGCCAGAGGGATATGTTCGTATCTCAGATAGAAATTGCCGAAGAGTATGATCTGCCGATAGTTATACACTGCGTAAAAGCGTGGGGAGATATGACGGAGATCCTCCGCCGATACCGCCCCAAAGGGATCATGCACGGCTTCACGGGCTCTGCGGAGACGGCGGAGGAGCTGCTGCGGCTGGGGATGTATATATCCTTCGGCGGCAGGCTCACCTATCCGGACGCCCGCAAGGCTCACAGAGCGCTGTGCGCGGTGCCTGATGACAGACTGCTGCTGGAGACGGACGCTCCCTACGGGGCTCCTGCGGGACATGAGGGTCCCTCCTGCGGCACCATGCTGTATGATACCACCGCGTTCGCCGCCATGCTGCGGGGGACGCGCACAGAGGATCTTACGGCTCGCATCAATGAGAATACAGCGAGGATATATGGGATTTGATCTTAAAGGTCGGATAACTCCGACACTTATGATGGCACGATTCATAATATGCGGATTTGTGGGATGGGTCTATGAGACGGTACTGACATCCGTAGTGCTCGGACAGTTCGCGGAGCGGGGCATACTTCATATACCGCTGCTGCCTATATACGGGCTCTTCGCACTGATACTCCCCTTCATATTCCCCCGCAAGACCCCGTGGGTGAAGATATTCATCATAGGTACCTTAGGCTCCACGGTCTTTGAGCTGGCGGCTGCCTATATCACGGAAGCCATACTGGGCTACAGGCTATGGGACTATCTCGACTGGAGATACAACTTCTTCGACGGGCGCATAGCTCTTGGAGCCAGCCTGATATTCGGCTTTATGATACTGTTCTATATGAAGGTCGTGGAGCCCCTTACGGAGTATATGCAGAAGAACGGCGGGATACTCTTCACCATAGCGGTGTGGACCGTTGCGGTAGGCGCACTGGGAGCGGAGATATTCCTCAGGACCTTCTGAGCAAGGGGCATAATGTCGGAAATATCACCTATATAGAAAACATATAAGTATAGATATATATACCGAAAAACGGCTTTTGTCACTGATCACTAATTACATTTTCTGTAATTAGTGATCTTTCTTCTATATTTACTATTGATAGATCCGGCTCTTCGTGTTATACTATATAAGTGTCGTAAAGTGGTAGGATCCGGCCATCCCGATACAGTCTGTCTCAGCAGGCGGACACGAGCAGGCGGGATGTCAGACATGATGAGGTATGACAGTGATGAACGCATCGGAACTCTATAAGGAACTCGGGATACTGACAAAGGATAAAGAACGATGGGAAGAGAGCATATCTCATGTATCGTCCCTGCTTTCCCATGAGTCAGTGAAGATACAGGCAAAGGCACTTTGGCTGCTGGGAGAGATGGGTCTGATCTATCCTGAGAAGTTAAAAGACACCGTTCCGGTCATCGCTTCGTTCTGCGACAGTCAGGTCTCGCTCCTGCGGGAACGCGCCGTCAATGCTCTTGGCAGGATCGGCCGCGGCGACTATCATGTTATCGAACAGTATTGGTCAGGCTTGTTCTGTTTCGCCAAGGATGAAGATGCAAAGGTCAGGCTGAGCTTTATCTGGGCATCGGAAAATATCGCTACGAATGATCCCGATATCTATGAGGGTCATATGCCCGTATATGAGGGACTTCTCCACGATGCAGATGTCAAAGTAAGGATGGAAGCCCCTGAGATCTTCCGTGTCCTCGGCAAACGCAGACCGGACCTTGTCAGACCGTACATTGAACAGCTGCAGCACATATCCGAGACCGACGAAGATCGTGTCGTAAGGATCCACTGCCTGGGTGCTGTCAAGGCAGCTGCATCGAAGTGAGGCTCCTTCGGTCACAGAGCCGACATGACACCATAGCCGACATACCAACACCAACTCCTAACTCCTAACTCTTCAAGAGGTCTTGACGTGGTTTTTTCAGATATATTCTTTCTATTTTGCTTTTTGCCCATATTCCTGATATTTTATTTTGCAGCAGCCGATATCAGAGTGAAGAATATCGTACTGGTGCTTTTTTCGCTGTTCTTTTATTCCTGGGGCGAGCCCTTCTGGATCGTGCTCCTGATAATAAGCAGTATATTAGACTTCCTCAACGGCCGATGGATCACTCATCACAAGGATGAGAAGATCGCCGTGCTGGGAGTCATATCCTCCTGCGTGGTGGATCTGGGCATACTGGCCGTGTTCAAATACTCCGGCTTCTTTATGTCTACGGTCAACAGCGTCACCGGACTGTCGCTGCCCGTGCCCGAGTTCCATCTACCTATAGGTATATCCTTCTACACCTTCCAGTCCATCACCTATGTAGTGGACGTATACCGCGGGAAGAAGGCGCAGACCAACTACTTCGGATATCTGCTGTACCTGTCCATGTTCTTCCAGCTGGTGGCAGGACCTATCGTCCGATACGGCGACGTGGCAAGGGAGATAGACCGCCGCGAGATCACCACCCATGGCTTTGCCGAGGGACTGTGCAGGCTCAT
>JAFYEQ010000254.1 GCA_017544185.1 Oscillospiraceae bacterium | reverse complement strand
TTGGCAAGACCACTCTTGCTGCGATCATCGCCAATGAGATGGGCGTCAATATGCGTCAGACCTCGGGCCCTGTGCTGACCAAGGTGGGAGATATCGCTGCCATACTTGCCAGCCTTCATGAGAACGACGTGATATTCATAGATGAGATACACCGCATGCCCCGCGAAGTGGAGGAGGTCCTCTACTCCGCTATGGAGGACTTTGCGGTAGATATAATGATGGGCAAGGGACAGGGCGCTGATTCGATACATCTGCAGCTCAAGAAGTTCACTCTCGTAGGCGCTACCACGAGAGCAGGACAGCTCACAGCTCCCCTGATGCACAGATTCGGGATACCGCTCCATTTGGAGCCCTATTCCATCGAGCAGCTGATGGATATCATCATGCGCTCTGCCACCATACTCGGTGTGGGCTGTGACAGAGAAGGCGCTATGGAGATCGCACGCCGCTCCCGCGGTACGCCGCGTATAGCCAACAGGCTCTTGAAGCGCGTGCGTGACTTTGCTGAGGTGATGGATCCCTCTGCTGTGGTCGCGCAGATAACCGCTGAAAATGCTGCCATCGCCATGTCGCGCATGGAGATAGATGCTCTCGGACTTGACAAGCTGGACAGGCGTCTATTGGGGATGCTCATCACAGGCTATGGTGGAGGTCCTGCGGGACTGGATACTCTGGCGGCTGCCATCGGTGAAGAGGCGGTCACCATAGAGGATGTATGTGAGCCGTACCTTATGCAGCTCGGGTTCCTTGCCCGTACTCCCCGCGGGAGAGTGGCTACGGAACGTGCATATAAGCATCTGGGATATGACATGGAAAATAAAGATCAGCAGACAAAACTATTTTGATCGGAGACGACTATGGGAAGATTATTCGGAACAGACGGAGCAAGAGGCGTCGCAGTGACTGAGCTCACCTGCGAGACCGCCATGCAGATAGGAAGGGCTGCCGCTGCAGTACTTTGCAGCAAGACAGGTCACAGGCCGAAGGTGGTCATAGGTAAGGATACACGCATATCCTCGGATATCATGGAAGCGGCGCTCACCGCAGGGCTTCTGTCTGTAGGTGCGGACGTAGTGACGCTGGGTACAGTGCCTACTCCCGCTGTAGCGTATCTTGTACGTGATATGAAGGCTGATGCGGGCGTGATGATATCCGCGTCACATAACAGTATGGAGTTCAACGGCATAAAGCTTTTCGCAGGCAACGGCTACAAGTTGGCAGATGACATCGAGGAGGAGATCGAGGGATATGTTCTCGACCGTCCCGAAGAACTGCTGGATCTGCAGAAGAGCGGTGCGGACGTGGGAAGGCTCACGCATTTACGCGATATATCCGACAGATATGCAGAGCATGTTAGGAACACTGCTGATGTGGACGGCTCCACTCTGCGCATAGCTCTCGACTGCGCGAACGGCTCTGCATCTGCTACGGCTGAAAGGATATTCGGAGGTACGGGATCTAAGGTATATCTCATCAACTGCGACCCCGACGGCGTTAATATCAACGACAGATGCGGATCTACCCATCTGGACCGTCTCGTGGAGTTCGTGCGTGAGAACAAATGTGACGTGGGCTTCGCCTTTGACGGTGATGCCGACAGATGTCTGGCTGTAGACAATGAAGGGAATATCGTCGACGGCGATAAGCTCATAGCCATATTCGCAAAGGATATGAACGAGCACGGTTCGCTCGTCAAGGGTACCGCAGTAGTGACCGTTATGACGAACCTGGGCTTTACCTTCTTTGCGAAGGAGAACGGCATAAAGATGTGCACCACTAAGGTGGGCGACAGATATATCGTAGAGCAGATGCTCGCCGAGGGATACAATATGGGCGGTGAGCAGTCGGGACATATCATATTCCATGACTTTGCCACCACCGGCGACGGACAGCTCACAGCTGTACAGGTGCTGGGCATCATGAAGCGCACGGGCAAGTCCCTTAAAGAGCTAGCGTCCATCATGGAGCGCTATCCTCAGGTAATGGTCAACGTAAAGATAGAGCCCGACCTCAAGGAGCAGTGGAAGAACATCCCCGAGATCGAGGATATCATAAACGAGAAGGAAGCAGAGCTCAACGGAAAGGGACGCATACTCGTTAGAGAGAGCGGTACCGAGCCCCTTATCAGAGTAATGATCGAGGGCAAGGAGTTCGATGTGATAAATGATATGGCGCTTGAGATAGCGGATGTCATACGTGCATACTGTCGTTAAGTCTGAGGAGCATCATGAGAGCAGCCGATAAATGGACGGAGTACAGGCTCATAGACTGTACATCGTCGGAGAAGCTGGAGATCTGGGGGAAGGTATCACTGATACGTCCGGATCCTCAGGTGATATGGCATACCGATCATAAAACTCCCCTTTGGGACAGTGCGGATGCCAGATATATCCGCTCGGACAAGGGCGGAGGACGATGGGACTTCAGGCGCAGGATACCTGACAAGTGGCAGATAGGCTATAAGCTGGGCGATGACGATCTGGTGTTCAATATACATCCCACTGGCTTCAAGCACACGGGCCTGTTCCCCGAACAGGCGGTGAACTGGGAATACGTATACGAGCTGATACGCGAAAGACGAAAGACAAAAGAGGTCAGCGTCATAAATCTCTTTGCTTATACAGGCGGTGCTACTCTTGCCTGTGCAGCGGCCGGAGCTCAGGTATGCCATGTGGATGCGTCCAAGGGCATGGTGCAGTGGGCGCGGGAGAACGCTCAGAGCTCGGGGCTGGCTGATAAGCCCATACGCTGGATAGTGGATGACTGCGGCAAGTTCATCGAGCGCGAGATACGCAGAGGACGCCGATACGATGCTGTCATCATGGATCCTCCGTCCTACGGTAGAGGTCCCGGCGGTGAGGTGTGGAAGCTGGAGGATCAGGTATACGACCTTGTCAGGAGATGTGCGGCGGTATTGTCCGACGATCCGCTCTTCTTCCTGCTCAACAGCTATACCACAGGGCTATCGCCCTCGGTGATGTCGTATATCTTGGGCGAGACCATAGAGCACAGCGGAGAAGTCAGTGCAGACGAGATAGGTCTTCCCGTGGAGACGAGCGGAAGAGTTCTCCCCTGCGGGTCATCGGCATTCTTTATCGGTACGAGGTAGATATGGAACTGATCAGGATAGAAGATGTGACATTCAGGTATACGGACATCTCCGACGGTGAGGAGGATACCTCATCAAATGAGAGACCACCTGTATTCGAGCATCTCGATCTGACTATAAAAAAGGGCAGCTTCACTGCCATACTTGGACACAACGGGTGCGGTAAATCCACGCTCGCCAAGCATATGAACGCGATACTGCTGCCATCGGGCGGCAAGGTATACGCTGCGGGCATAGATACGGCCGATGATAGCCGTCTTTTCGAGATACGCCGTCATATAGGCATGGTGTTCCAGAACCCGGATAACCAGATCGTCGCCAACGTTGTGGAGGACGACGTGGCTTTCGCGCCGGAGAACCTCGGCGTGGAGCCGAAAGAA
>JAFYEQ010000253.1 GCA_017544185.1 Oscillospiraceae bacterium | reverse complement strand
GCCGCTGACGCGGCAGCCAGAGACAAGGGACAAGAGACAAGGGACAAGAGACAAGGGACAAGAGACAAGGGACAAGAGACAAGGGACAAGAGACAAGGGACAAGGGACAAGAGACAAGGGACAAGAGATGCTGCCGCTGACGCGGCAGCCAGAAACAAGGGACAAGAGGCAAGGGGCGAGAGATGCGGGATGAGAGGCGAGGACAGGGGAAATGGAGAAGGAAGATATAGAGGATATATAAAAGGGGTGCATACCTTGTTCCCCGGCAACTGCATGAGCAGTTGCGTCCCTTGTCCCTTTAAGACGGGAGATGATGATATGATAGGATATAGGTATTACAAGGACACCTTCGGGGGAAGGTACGGTGAGGAGATAGTCCCGTGGCTGAGGCGCAGCTTCATGCTGATCGACTCGCAGACGATCGCGGCGGACGAGGAGGACATAGCCGATGCGGTATGCGTACAGGCGGAGGCTATGATCGGGGACGGCGTGACACAGCTGAGCCTGGGGGACTACAGTGAGAAGAGGAGGGCCGAGGGGCCGATATGCAGTGAGGCCATGGCGCTCCTTCAGGCGGCGGGGCTGTGCTACAGGGGCGTACCCATAGGAGGCGTGGTATGATCCCGCGCCGGATCATGTGCCACAGGGCCGTGCTCAAGCGATACGGCAAGGGGGCGGACCTGTCGAGGGTGCTGCTGTCGCAGACGGTACTGACGGGAATACGGGTACAGATCGCCCGCAATAAGCACCACGGGAAGGGCTATACCGATGAGCTGCGCCATGGTATACTCTACTGCGATGAGGTCAACACTCTGCCGGAGGAGACGATGATATACGACAGCGATGTGATATCGGTGATAGAATGGTACGGGCGGGAATACGCCGTGACAGGGGCGCGGTACATCTACGACGGGGAACGTTTGCATCATATGGAGTACGATCTGGGGGAGAGAAGATGAACGGCTACGATATGATGGTGCTCATGTGTGCTGCGGCCGATGCGGACATAAAGTACATCTCCGGTGAGCGTCAGGCTCACGCGGACGGTAACGGAATATGCTGTGTGCGCTGCGCCCTGCGCACCGAGGGGTACGACCAGAGGGAGCTGATGACGGGGCTGGCCGCTGCGTCGGCGGCTGTGGGGAGGCTGCCCGCGGTCCTCGGTGTGAGGACGGTATCTCCCATGATATGCGAGGCAAAGGAGGCCAGAGGATATATGCGGTACCGACAGGACATAGAAGTGATATACGAGGGGGATCTGTGATGGAACTGAGGATACTTTCAGATGATGAGTACGTCCCGCTGAGGGCGGGGCTGATATCGGCGGAGGCCTGCTTCACGCCGCGCTCGGTGAGCCGTAGGAGGCTTGGGGGAGATATAACGGTGATACAGTCGGAGCTGTCCCGTATATCCCTCACGGTGCGGCAGGTCCGTGACACGGCCATGGATGAGCTGATACAGACCGCTCTTGAAGGCGGGTACATAGGTTATGAGCTGACCTTCGGGGGACGGGTGATCCTCGGGGATGGCGCGGTGATGATAGAGAGGATATACACGTCTCTGGCGGGGACACAGCTGGATATAGTGATACGTTAGGGGATGAGGTGATGGGATGTACCTTAAGATAGGCGATACGGATGTGAGCGGATACATAGACGAAGAGAGCTACACCTGCAGGCGGGAGAGCGTATACAGTGACGGCTACACCAACATATACGGCGAGCAGGTACGCACACGGTCGGGAGAGCGCATAGAGATAGAAGCAGATCTCACCGACGTGGATGACACTGCTGCCCGCGCTGTGGCGGCGGAGCTGTCGGGCGGCAGTGCCGAGGTGGTGTTCATGTCGCCGACGCGGACGACGGCGGTGCTGCAGAGCGACGGCACGGAGATGTCCATAGAAAGGGACAGGGACGGGCTGGTATGGAGGATACGGCTGAGGATGAGCGGCTATGTCCGCGACGGTCTTTAGCAGTGTGGAGATAAGGATAGGCGGCAGCAGGGCGGATATGGGCAAGGTGGGGGATCTGGTGCTGGTGCGGCGGCTGGACACGAAGCACAGTCTGGCGGTGTGCGGCTTCGTGGAGTCGGAGCTGCGCTTCACGATGAAGGGGGAGCTGACCGTATCTCCCGGGGATGTGATAGAGCTGTACATGGACGGGATGCGGTTCGCGGATCACTACGTGGACGATATACGCCGTAACGGCGATACGGTGAGGATACGGGCCCACGACCTGATGAGGGGGCTATCGGCGAGGTGGCCGACGGAGATATCCGCTCCTGTGCGTTCACAGCAGTTCATAGGGGGACTGGCGCAGATCTACGGCTTCACGGGGGCGGCGGGGGTGCCGCTGATGGATCTGTACCCTTCGGACGTGAACAAGCGCACGGGCAGACAGATACTGATGGCGGTAAGCGAATACGGCTGCGGCGTATGGTACTGCTCCAACGGGAACGCTCTGTGCTTCACGGCCTTCGGGCAGAGCTCGGGGGAACACAGCATGACGGACGGCACGCTATATGCCCACTCGGTCAAGGGGCCGATAACGGCGGTGACGGCGGAGAACACGGCGTCACGGGAGGTATACACCGCAGGCAGCGCATCCCCGCAGCAGACGCTGAGGCTGTCGGGTCCGGCCTTCACTCAGGCGAGGACCACGGAGCTGGCGTCGGCTCTGGTGGGGGTAACGGTAAGATCCTTCTACGCGGAGGGGATGACGGTATACGTCCCTACGGAGGGGCTGAGCGCCTTTGTACAGGACGGGGTGCGCTACATCGCTTACCGCACGGAGCTCCGCTTCGGCAGCAGGGTATGGGCGAAGGCGTATACAGAGGACATATGCGATGACGGTACAGATCTTGTACCTGCGTCGGGGCTGGTACAGGGCATGACGGAGGGACGGCTCTACGGCACTGTATCGGCAGACGGGGACGGCTTCGGGATCGTGGAGGAGCCTGGCGAGGACGTCCGAGGGGCATCGAGGCATGGCTTCTCGGCGGTGGTAGATGACGTGACCATGTTCGACGGGGCGGTGCTGGACGGCACCATGCCCGACAGGATCGAGAAGGTATCGGACACGGTACGCAGGATCGTCTACGGCGGGTCGTCCTATCTTCTCAGCTATCAGGAGTCGGGCGGTACGAAGACGGATATAACGCTGGTGAAGGAAGTATAGGGATCAAGAGTTAGGAGTTGAAATGAGCTTTATTGCGGGATATATATTAGGGCTGGAGGAGGGCGGCGGTCCTTCGGGGGGCGGCATCATAGATGATATCATGGGGCTGACGCTGTACGCGTCGGGGACGATAGTACAGGGATGGCGATATGAGCTGCGCGGCGGGGCGATGCCGAGGGAGAGCCCCTGGACCCTCATGGGGACCTATGACGGGGCAAAGGTGATGACAGAGGATCTGCCGCTCAGGCTATGGGCGGTGATACTCCGCGGAGATACGGTGGCGGATGCACTGTGCATAGGCACATACGGGAGCGTCAGCGCGGCCGTATGGCACAGGCAGATGCACTATTCGGGCGGGCAGCTGTGGTGGCGGGATATCTACGATCTGGACAGTCTCACCGCGTCGGTGACGCTATACAACATAGGTGTGGGGAGCACGTCCTTCACGCTGTCGGCGGACATCACGGTACGTATGCATCACATACGCTACATCGACTATACCCACACGTCCACGGCAGTGGATGAGATCACCACATGGACGGGGTCGGCGTCGGGGGCGTTCCCTTCGTCATCCTCGGGGGTCCATTACACGGCGCTGTCGCGGACGGGATACACGGCGGCCATGGAGGAGCTGGGCACGGCGGTGATGTGATGACGATAGTAAAGGGACAAGGGACAAGGGACAAGGGACAAGGGACAAGGGACAAGGGACAAGGGACAAGGGGCAAGGGATGCGACTGCTGGCGCGGTTGCAAGAAAAAAACCGGATCCGCAAGAGCGGATCCGGATATGTCGTTATGATCACTTTTCGACAGTGGCTGCTGCGGGCTTCTCGCCCTTGGCGCCCTTGCGCTCTTCGAGCCATACCCACAGGGGAGCTGCGATGCAGAGCGAGGAATAGGTGCCGACCACCAGACCGATGGTCATGGGGAGGGAGAAGGATATGATCGAGGTGACGCCTCTCATGATAGCTACCACGGTGACGCAGAGCATAGCGAATATCGTGGTGACGGAGGTGTTGATCGAACGGACCAGAGACTGGTTGGTGGACAAGTTCACCAGATCCTTCAGGGGCATATCCTTGTAGAGGCCTCTGTTCTCACGGATACGGTCGTAGATAACGATGGTATCGTTGATGGAGTAACCGAGGATCGTAAGGATGACTGCCATGAAGTTGGCGTCGATGCTCATATGCATGACTACGAAGGAGCCGTACACTATGATGATGTCGTGCAGGAGGGCGATGATCGCGCATATACCTGCGAGCCAGCCGCCGATGTTCTTGAACCTGAATGCGATATACAGTATCAGTACGATCGCGGAGAGGGCAGCTGCTACCAGACACTTGCGGAAGAACTCGCTTCCGGCAGAGGGAGATACGTCCGTGGAGGAGAGGAGCTCGATCTCATTGGCTGCGTACTTCTCTTCGAGAGCGTTGGTGAGCTGGATCTGCTTCTCTGCGGTAAGGCCTGCGTTGGATACCAGAGATACCTGTATATTGTTCTTGCCGGTATTGAAGTCGGTACCCGTGGTGACCTTGACGGAGAGACCGCCAAGTGCTTCCTCGGCGTCGCGCTGGAACGCGTTCACGTCGATATCACCTGTATAGATATAGCTTATCAGCGTACCGCCCTTGAACTGGATATCCAGCTTAGCCTTGAATATGAACGTGGAGAGTATGGAGAAGAGTATCAGACAGCCCGATATGATGAACAGGGTCTTGCGGTTCTCCATGAACTTTAAGTTGAACTTGGTCTTTGGAGCGTTGTTCATTTTGCACCTCCATAGAGCGAGGGCTTCTTGAATATCTTGAATTCAGAGAGCGACATAGTCATAAGTCTTGCACAGAACACGCCGAAGAACAGGTTGAGCACGGTACCTGTCATGAGGGTATAACCGAAGGAGTATATGGTACCTGCTGTGGTGGGTCCGAACATGAAGAACGCGAAGTGCAGGAGCTTTGCCCAGATGCTGTCGGTAGTACCGAAGGCACCCATGAGTATGATAGCGACGAGTATCATCGTCACATTACCGTCGAGTATAGCGGAGAATGCTCTGCTGTAGCCCGAGCGAAGGGAGCCTGCAAGGCTCTTGCCTGCTGCCAGCTCTTCCCTGATGCGCTCTGCGGTGATGACGTTGGCATCAACGCCCATACCTACTGCGAGTATTATGCCTGCGATACCGGGTATGGTGAGTATGGAGCCTTCCCTGAAGCCGAAGTAGCCCGATACGAATGCCAGTGTGCCTGCTACCTGACCGATAAGGCATACCACTGCGATGAAGCCGGGCAGACGGTACATGATCAGCATATACACTGCTATGACTGCGAAGGCGATGATGCCTGCGAGCACCATAGCGGAGAGGGCGCCCTGACCAAGGGAGGGAGATATGGTCGAGAAGCTGGTGGTCTCCAGCTTGAAGGGGAGGGCACCGGAGTTTATCTGATTAGCCAGCTTCGTAGCGCTCTCTGCGTCGAAGCTGCCTGTGATGGTAGCGTTGCCGTCGGAGATGACTGCATTTACTCTGGGAGCGGAGATCATGGTGTCATCCATCCATATGGAGATGGAGCCGCCCTCTTCATAGAGCTTAGCCGTAGCGTCGGCGAACTTCTGTGTGCCGCTGTCGTCGAGACGGAGAGCCACTTCCCACTCGGACTGGGACTGATCGTAGGCTGCATATGCCTCGGCCACGTCTGCGCCCTCGAGTATGATGTTCTCTGCGGTGACGCCCGAAGGAGCACCGTCGCTGTCGGTCTCGTTGCCCTCACGGAAGGTGAGGCGTGCGGTCTCGCCCAGCTCCTTTACGGCAGCCTCGGGGTCGAAATCCGTCTCGTCCTGCTTCCAGGGGAAGCGCACGATTATATGGTCTGCACTGTAGTCGAGATAGGTCTCATAGTCGGTGATGCCGAGGGTCAGCATACGCTGTACTATGACTTCTTTGGCAGCGTCGAGCTGCTCATTGGTGGCATCGAAGCCCTCGGGAGGGCCGAAGGTGACGTCAACGCCGCCCTTGATGTCGATACCGAAGCGTATATCCTCTACGCCCTTGATCCAGACTGTCTCGATATCCCCGTACCAGTTGCTCAGTCCCCACATGACCGATGCTGCGAACAGCATGATCAGCGCGAACACGAGGAAAAAGACAGGCTTTTTCACTCTCTTCACTTTACCAGATCATCCTTTCTTCGGGCCCCATAGACACCGCACGGCTTTTTATGTCCCGCCCTGCGAGGGCCGTTGTTCCAAAAAAACAAAATCAATTCAGTATAACATTTTTAAATGCCTGTGTCAATAGGTATGATAAGGTTTTTTCAAAAATTTGTATGATCGCACTATTTTATGTGTGATACGGACAGCATAGTCAACAAGTTGTAGGGGCTATGGGAGTTAGGAGCGAGGGGTGAGGATCCGGGAGTTAGGAACGTTGAGAGCGGAGAGCTGAGATAGCGGGGGCGTTCAAAAGCTCCTTTCCATCTCG
>JAFYEQ010000252.1 GCA_017544185.1 Oscillospiraceae bacterium | reverse complement strand
GATCCTGCTGGCGCATATACGTCTTGCTACGGTAGGAAATGTAAAGCCCGAGAATTGTCATCCCTTCACGGCGGAGGATATATCAGGCAGAAGATGGACCATGATACACAATGGTACCATATATTCTGCAGTAAATGACTACCGATACTACAAGTTCCAGTCGGGTGAGACAGATTCCGAGCGCCTCTTCATGTCGTTCATGGATCACATGAACGACAGCATAAGCAAGCACAGGGCCTCTGAGAGAGAACGGTGTGAGACTGTCAATGAGTTCGTGATCACACATGCATCAAAGAACAAGCTAAATCTCATGCTCTATGACGGCGAGCTGCTATATGTACACAAGAACCTGAAAAACACTCTCAGCTTCAAACGGATCGACGGAGGTATCCTTATCTCCACCCGTCCGCTGGACGGCGGTACATGGATCCCATTTCCCATGGCTCAGGTCATAGTCTACAAGAACGGCTCGGAAATATACCGCGGAGAACGTCATCACTGGGTGTTCGTGCCTTCTGCGGAATACATTGCCGCGATGGAAGCGATAAATGAGGGTATAAGATAATAGATCGGCGCTGATGCTTATGCAGCAGCGCCGATCGTATCATATCTTTACATATTTCATGCGCCCTATTGATTTTTCCCATGAGATATGGTATAATTACAAAAATACTTACCGCTGAGACAGGAGAAAGATCATGGATATATCCGCTATCGCAGGACAGGGCTCGCCGAAGAGCTTTATGACATGCCATGAGGATCCGACGAAGCTCCATATCGGTACGCTCGATCCACACTGCTATCATATCCCGTTCGCAAAGGGGCAGGATCCCTTCGCAGAACGGGAGACGTCCGACCGCTTCGAGTTGTTGAACGGGGACTGGGACTTCTGCTTCTATGACAGCATCATAGATATGCCCGACGACTTTACAGAAATGGCGGACTCATCAAAGATCCCCGTGCCCTCAAACTGGCAGCTGCACGGATACGACAAGGCGCAGTACACCAATGTGTGCTATCCCATACCCTACGATCCGCCGTATGTGCCCGACGATATCCCCGTAGGTGTGTACAGCAGGGAGATCACATATGTTCCCGATGGTATGCGAAGGATACTGTGCTTCGAGGGCGTGGACAGCTGTCTATACCTCTATGTCAACGGAAAGTATGCAGGATATTCACAGGTGTCTCATCATACCTCCGAGTTCGACATCACGGATATGCTGACCGCGGGGGAGAATACTATCACCGCAGCGGTGCTCAAATGGTGTGATGGCACATATCTGGAGGACCAGGACAAGTTCAGGCTATCGGGCATATTCCGCGATGTGTATATACTGTCACGTCCCGCAGAGCGTATAGAGGACTATCGCATCACCGCAGAGCCCGATGATATGACCAAGGGTATGCTCACCATATCCGTCAAGGGTGCCTATGCTAAGGTAAGACTGTATGACGGGGAGTATATCATCGCCGAGGGGACGGTATCCGAAGGAGAGCCGTTTCGATGCACGGTGGATGATGTGCGTTTGTGGTCAGCCGAGGATCCCTATCTTTACAAGATCACGCTGGAGACCGACCATGAGATCATAGGGGAGAGAGCAGGCTTCAGGAGGGTATGTATAGAAGACGGTATCCTGAAGCTCAACGGCAGGCATATCAAGCTGTTCGGCGTGAACAGACATGACAGCTATCCCGATACGGGATACTACGCTGACAGGGCAAGGATGCGCCGCGACCTGGAGCTGATGAAGCTCCATAATATAAACGCGGTGCGCACCTCCCACTATCCCAACGCTCCGGAGTTCTATCAGCTCTGCGACGAGCTGGGGCTATACGTCATAGATGAAGCAGATCTGGAATCCCATGGCTGTGTGAACGTATACAACGATCTGAAATGGTCGGACGGGTACAGCGGCATCGCCCTCATCGCCAAGGATCCGCAGTTCAGAGAGGCTACACTAGACCGTGAGCGGCTGCTGGTCATGCGTGACGCGGATCGTCCGAGCGTGATCATATGGTCACTGGGCAATGAGAGCGGATACGGCGAGAACTTGCGGGAGGCTGCAAAGCTGATCCACGAGCTGGACAGCTCAAGGCCTGTACACTATGAGAGCACGCATAAGCTGGACGATACCTCCGACGATGTTCTGGATATGGTTTCGGAGATGTATACCTCTCCCGATGATATACGTAAGTTCCTTGGACGAGAGGACGAGAAGCGTCCCTTCATACTGTGTGAGTACTGCCACGCCATGGGCAACGGTCCGGGTGACCTGGAGGACTATCATGACCTGTTCATGCAGAGCGACAGACTGTGCGGCGGTCTGGTGTGGGAGTGGGCAGACCATGCGGTGATACTGGGATATACCGAGGACGGCCGCCCGAAGTACGGATACGGCGGAGACAGCGGCGAGCGTCATGATGACGGCAACTTCTGTATGGATGCACTGTGTTATCCTGACAGGACACCGCATATAGGCCTCCTTGAGGTAAAGCAGGTATACCGTCCTGTGAGGGTCACCAAGGGCGATGCGGACGGTGAGTTCATCATACACAGCCTGCTGCGTTTCATAGATGCGGGGAAGTATCTCGACTGCCGATGGGAGATCACCTATGACGGCGGGAGCGCCGCAGAGGGCTCATTCTCCTTCAGCGTACAGCCTATGGGACAGGTACGGATATCCATACCCGAGGCGGTCGGTACATACGGTGCGGATGCGTATATCCGCTTCATATTCACCGCGAAGGACAGTTACAGCGTATTTAAGGACGGGGCGGAGGTATGCTTTGATCAGATAAAGATATACACTGCTCCTAAGGCTGATGTGGGCGCATCTTCTTCGATACCCGAAGTATCCGAGGAGCCGATGAGATATACGATACGCTGTC
>JAFYEQ010000251.1 GCA_017544185.1 Oscillospiraceae bacterium | reverse complement strand
TATGGCATCTGCACCGTTCATGGCAGCCATGAACGCACCGATGTACTTCTTCACCTGATACTTCAGCATGGAGTTTGCCAGCTCTGCACGCTTGTTGCCCTCCTTGGCAGCCGCGCTAACGTCACGGTTGTCGGAGGATACGCCGGATATACCGAGCAGACCGGACTTCTTGTTCATATACTCAGCCATCTCAGCGGGAGTGAAGCCATGCTTCTCCATAACGTAGGTAACAGCGGAGGGATCCACAGCGCCGCAGCGTGTGCCCATCAGCAGACCGTCGAGAGGCGTGAAGCCCATGGTTGTGTCGATGACCTTGCCGTGATCCACAGCGGATATGGAGGAGCCGTTGCCCAGATGACATGTGACGATCTTCAGATCCTTGCGGTCCTTGCCCATAGCCTCAGCCACAGCAGCGGATACGAACCTGTGAGACGTGCCGTGGAAGCCGTACTTGCGGACGTGATATTTCTCGAAGTCCTCGTAGGGCAGACCGAAGAGGTATGCCTTCTCGGGCATGGTCTGATGGAACGCCGTGTCGAATACTACCGTCATGGGAACGTCGGGCATAACGCTCTTGCACGCACGGAGCGCCAGAGCTGCACCGTGATTGTGTACGGGAGCGATCTCAGCCAGAGCGTCGATCTTGTCGATGACCTCATCGTCTACCAGTACGGTCTCGCTGAACACGTCGCCGCCCTGCACGATACGGTTGCCGATAGCCTTGATCTCATCGAGAGAGCTTATGACAGCTGCCTCGCCCTCGGTGAGCACGCTCACCAGCTTGGCAAAAGCCTCGGTATGGGTGGGGAAGGATACGTCCTCCTCGATGGATATGCCCTTTGCCTTGTGGGAGATGTGACCGTCTATACCTATACGGTCACAGTTGCCCTTGGCAAGGACGCTCTCGTCGTCCATGTCGAGCAGCTGATACTTCAGCGATGAGCTTCCTGCGTTCACTACTAAGATAAGCATGTTATTACTCCTTTATGACAGCGGTCTCGGATATGCCGTCGACCGCATTTATTGACTTGTATGTTCAGATATGCTGTCCCGTTACGACTATATGCTCGGGCTCTATAACGAGGATGATCCCCTTGTCGGTCTTGGTGATACCGCCGATATAATCGGCGCCCCGTATGAGCCTGGGAGGAGCGTGTATCTCCTCGGGCTCTATGTCCTCCACGGCGGATACGCTGTCGCAGGCGAGACCCAGCAGTTCTCCCGACTTCTCACATTCCAGGACGATCACGCATATCTGATCCGACTCTCTGAGCCTGAAGAGCCTCCTCAGGTCCACTATCGGGATCACGTCACCTCTGAGCTGTATTATGCCCCGCGCATATGACGGGAACTCAGGCACGGGAGTGATGTCGGCCGCATTGTTCATTATCTCTCTCACGTTCACGATGGATACAGCGTATATCCTTCCATCCACGGTAAAGGTAAGGTACTTCTCAGACATATGATGCACCCCCGGTCTGTCACTTTCTGTATGTTGCCGGCTGCACGTATCCATAGCGCGAGTTCCGGCTCACGTTCTCGGCATGGCCTATGAACAGATAGCCGCCCTTCTTGGTACAGTCGTAGAACCTTTCTATCAGTGCATCCTTCGTAGCGGTATCGAAGTATATCGTCACGTTGCGGCAGGATATCAGGTCGAAGGGCTTCTTGTATACTATGGGCTCCATCAGGTTGAACCTCTTGAAGCACACCTCACTGCGCAGACTGCCGCACACCCGATAGCTCCCGTTGGGCAGCTTTATGAAGTAGCGGTCGAGCCGCTCCTCGGTCAGCCCCTGCAGCGCATCGGGCGGGTATATGGCCTCCTTGGCGGTCTGCAGCGCCTCGGTATTTATATCCGTGGCGAGTATGGTGGTGTCCCATCCGCCCTTGCGGTGGCCGAAATAGTCATTGATGGTCATGGCAAGGCTGTAGGCCTCCTGACCCGTGGAGCAGCCCGCGCACCATATCCTCATGTCCTTGTCTTCCACGCTGCTCTCGATATAGGGCATGATGACATTGGCGAGGAACTTGAAATGCTCGGGCTCACGCATAAAAAAAGTGTGGTTGGTTGTGATGCGGTTGACTACGCTGATCATCTCTACGCCCGTCTGATCGTCGAACACGGCCTTGACGTATTCATCGAGATCGCGGTAGCCTCTGGCAAGGGCGGGCTGAGACAGCCGCCCCTCCACCAGCGTACACTTGGTCTCCAGGTTTATGCCATAGTTGGCACGCACATAATAGGTGAGTTTGTCGAACATCTCTTCAGATAGTTTCAGCACACAAACACCACCTTTCTGTAAGATCGCATATCACATATTCTCGTCGAATATCAGTCTTTCGCAGTTGAGCAGCAGCTTTATGCCGTCCTTGTCCTCTATGATGTTCTTGATATATCTGCTCTGGTTCACGCCGCTCTGCGAGGGCGTTGCGCATATATCCGAGGGACGGGCTATGACCACCTCACGAACACGGTCTACGATTATGCCCACCTGGTTGTCATCGAGCTCCAGCACGATGATGCACGTACGCTCATCGAAGGGGATCTCCTCCTTGCAGAAGCGCTTACGTACACTGATGATCGGCACTATCTTGCCTCTGATGTTTATGACGCCCTTGATATGCTCAGGTACCTTGGGCACCTCTGTGATCTGCTCTACTCCTATGATCTCGTTGACGTACTTGATCTCTATGCCGTACAGCACGCCGTCAACGATGAAGGTGAGCACCTCACCGCCCTTGGCAGCGAAATTATCATCCATATTTACCTCCGCCCCGAAGTCAGTTGTCTGCGAGTATGCTGGATATATCCATGATGATGGTTATGGAGCCGTCTCCGAGTATGGAGCAGCCCGCCATGCCGTTCTGCTTCACGCCGCAGCTTATGAGCAGCTGAGAGAAGGGCTTGATGACTACCTGCTGCTCGCCGATCAGCTCATCAGCGAAGAGACACGCGGAGCGGCCGTCAGCCTCTACGAGTATGATTATGCCGTCAGCCAGGTCGCCCGAGCCGCCCTCAAGGCCGTACAGCTCAGAGAGACGTATGAGCGGGAAGCATTCTCCCCTGATCATGATCATCTCCTTGCCCTCGGTATCCGTTATGAGCTGGCCCTCGCGGAGCTTGAAGGACTCCTTGATATAGTTTATGGGTATGGTGAATATAGACCGTCCTACGGCTACCTCCATGCCGTCCACTATGGACAGCGACAGGGGTATCTTTATGGTGAAGGTCGTACCCTTGCCCTTCTTGGAGTCCACGGATACGGTGCCGCCCAGCTTCTCTATGCTCTGCTTCACCACGTCCATGCCCACTCCTCTGCCGGAGTACTCCGTCACCTGTTCGTTGGTGGAGAACCCGGGTAGCATGATCAGGCCGAAGGCCTCCTTGTCGGTATATTCCGTGCGGGGCTTGGTGAGTATGCCGTTGGCCTCAGCCTTGGCAAGTATCTTCTGGGGATCCATCCCCTTTCCATCATCGGATACGGATATGACTACCTCGCCCGAGGACGAGCTGGCGGACAGCGTGATCCTGCCCACGGGAGGCTTGCCCTCCTTTACGCGCTCCTCCTGCCAGTCCTCTATGCCGTGGTCCATGGAGTTGCGGACCATGTGCATCAGAGGATCGTTGAGGTTGTCTATGACGGACTTGTCCACCTCTGTGTCCTCGCCCTCGAAGACCAGCTCAGCTTCCTTGCCAAGCTTCACCTTCATATCGCGGACGATGCGCGTCATCTTGTTGAACGCGCCGGATATGGGCACCATACGTATCGACATGACTATGTCCTGCATCTCGGAATTGAGCTTGCGGAGCTGTCTTGCCGCCTTCTGGAAGTTGTCGAGTTTTAAGCCCTTCAAGTCCGGATTGGACGTTACCATAGCCTCCGCTATGACGATCTCGCCCATCATGTTGAGCAGCTGATCCAGCTTTGCCAGGTTCACCGATACCAGTGACTGACGATGCTCGGTACGAGCCTTCTTCTCGGGAGCATTGCCGCCCGCAGCAGCAGTCTCCGTCTTCTTGGCGCCGCTCTCAGCGGCAGCCGTGATGGTATCCACGCTCTTGACCGACGGGGTCTCGCCTATCTGGCGGAGTATCTCCTCATCGGGCAGATCCGAGCGGTACCTTATGATAAAGCCGTCTGTACGTATCACGTTGGCAGACGAGGGATCCTCTTCTATATTCTCCGGGGAGAAGTATATCTCCTTGCAGTCATCCTTGATGTTGTTGACCACCATCAAGGCACGCAGGTTCTCCATCTTGCAGCCGGGCTCGAACATTACCCTTACCGTGGTCAGCTCCTTGGACGCCTCGCCACGGGCTTTCTTATCGGACGAAGGCTTGTCGCCCAGCTCCTCACAGGACGCCACGGCTGTGCCATCGGTAAGTATGGATATGACCATATCGGTATCATCGGCCGCAAAGGAGAGTATCAGACCGTCGGCCTCCAGCTGCTTCTGAGCCTCATCGCTGTCGAACTCCGCAGGGACGGTCGTTATGGATATGCATCTGTCAGCCACGGAGTTGAGGAGCACCGAGGCACGCAGCCCGATCATGGCCGTGCCCTCCTCAAAGCGGATGCGCAGCGTGGTCATACCGGGGAGCGCCGTCACAGGCGCAGGCTCACTGTCTGACGCAGCGGGAGCCGCTGTCGACACCGCAGGAGTGCCCGTATCTCCGCCCTTCTTGAGGGACGCCGCATACGCGCGTATCTTCTCCATCACCTCGGAGAAGTCCGTAGGAGGCGCATCATCATTGATAAGGTCGATCTCCGCGCGGAGCAGATCGCTGGCAGTGAACACCAGGTCATAGAGCTTTGCAGCATCCTTGACCACGTTCCTGTCCTCGCGTATTATGTAGAACAGATCCTCCACCGAATGAGCAAGGTGGGACATGTTCTCCAGCCCCATCATGGCAGACGATCCCTTGATCGTATGCATGATGCGGAATATCTCGTTGATGTCCTCTTCGCCGAAGGAGTTCTCCGACTCTGTCTTCATCAGTATCTGTTCAAGCTGTTCGAGCAATGACGTGGTCTCAAATATGAACATATCCGTCATCTGCTCCATACCTGCATCGATCCTCATTATTGTTCTCCAAACTCAAAATGGCGTTATCGCTGTCAGCGACGATCTTCTGCACGATGATGCATATCGTTATGCATATATAGTAATGATACCATATTTTTGCCGTCAAGTCAACACTTTTTTTCGGATGGCGGACAGGCTCCCGGTAAGATGCTCTTACAGTCAGACCCTTTTCTTCGATGCCCGCTGCATGAAGTAGGCAGCTGCACCGGATATGAGCGCGGGAGCGAAGAAGGATCCGACGGCTACGGCCTTGGCCGAGGCCGAGGGGAATATCATCGGGAGCCCCAGCTCCATCCCCTTCACAGCCTCTCT
>JAFYEQ010000250.1 GCA_017544185.1 Oscillospiraceae bacterium | reverse complement strand
GTCTCTTGTCCCTTGTCTCTGGCTGCCGCGTCAGCGGCAGCATCTCTTGTCCCTGCAACTGCGCCGGCAGTTGCATCACTCTGCCGTGTGTACGTATACCCCCGACGCCTTATTGGCGTATACCTGCGTCATGGCGTAGCTGCGATATGCGTATACCCAGTTGTCCGACGTTGGATTGAGCTCGGGCGGTATGATCTTGGAGAGCATGTTCTTTGTGAACACTATCACCGCAGGCTTGTGTACGATCATGAAGTTTATGTCGTCCCCGTCGGGCTCGAAGCCTCCTGCCTCCTCGCCCTCGGATGTACCGTCATTGAGCTTCACCGACGTGGAGAACCTGGTCTGGGGCACCTTCACGATCTGCTCGAAGCCCGAGAGCACCGAGCGGGACTTGGTCTCATCCATGTCCTCTATCATGCCCATCAGCCTCGACGTGATGAAGAGCACTCTCTCCTCCTCGGGGACACTGTCGCCGTCCATAGCGGATGTAGCGCTCCTGAGAGCCGCTATCACCTGCTCCCCCGTAGAGAGCGTGCCTGTATCGGTGCCGCCCGCCTGCTCGTACAGCGACGCGAACCTTACCGCATCCAGCTCGGGCACCGCCTTGGTGCGTATGAACTCCCCGGCCAGCATACCGAAGGCAGTGCCGGCGCTCTCCGCATTGTCCAGCACGTCCACCTCGAAGCGTCTGCCTCTCTCATAGTCGAACTTGACCGTCTTCCATGTGAGGGATACATTGCCCTTCACGTAACCGTCGTTCCTGGAGTAGTCTGCCATGCCGTCCATGGAGAGCATCGGCACCATCACCTCAGCAGCGTTGGCGGTATCGCGCATCATGCCCTTGTCGGACTCTATGGCCGCAGTCTTGGCGGACTGCATGTATACCTCGTCTATCACCTGTGAATACTTCTTAGCAAGTCTTATATCGTTCATATATCTTCCCCTTTCTTTTGTTCCATCTTGACTCTCATCATATGAGCCCGAAGGCCCTCCTGATATCGCTGTCATCATCGCGTACAGGCTCCATGGCTACGCCTGCGGATATGCGCATCCTGCTCCTGTACTTATCGGCCACCTCACGGGCAGCCTCCTCGAAGGACTTGTCGTCCCCCATCCTGGCCCTCGCCAGTACCGCCAGATCCTCGCAGTACTCCTCGGGTATGTCCGCCCTCGCGAAGAACAGCTGCTCCCGCAGACGTTCGTTCTCGCTCACCAGCTCCGTCAGATCACGACCGTTCATCATTTCCTCATCCATCATATCAACTCCCTTCTTTCATAACTTCGCTCCCGATCCGACTTACCGCTTCCTCCTCCGTGCAGTCGTCGATCTCCATCACCGCACGGACGGGTGAGCGCAGTCCCGCCTCTACCAGCTTTATGTTGCGGTCGATCAGCTCGCTGCTGTCGGCGGTCTGCCTGTCGGAAAATACCGCGTGTACCCGCTCCGTGGGACGTATCAGCCCCATATGCTCACCGATGCGGCATATGATAACAGCCACGCTCTCGATCAGCTCCGCAGCCAGAGCCCGCTCCTGCTGCATGGTGATCTCCGTGCGGGTCTCCATGGAGCGTATCTCCGCCGCCGTCTTCAGGCCCGACGCATTGAAGGACAGCGTCCCCGCCGACAGCCCTGTCTGGAAGCAGAGGATATCCAGCAGCGCGTTGAGCGCGTCGATATGCTCATCCACCCGAAGCTCCGCGGTATTGTCCGTGATCTTCAGGTCCCTGTCCTCATCGCACTTGAGCGCCTGATATACCTCATCGTCGGTATCGAAGTAGCGGCATACCCGACCCGTGTCCGGGTCCACCACCGTGCGTATGCAGGACGAGGGGACTATGATCCTCTTGCGCCCGAGTATGAACTCCCTCGTGAAGCTGTCGAACACCGTGTCGATGGCTCGGAGAGTGTCCGTGCATCCCGCGAAGGCGCTCATGCCGAACAGGCTCTGACCGTCGGGATCCGCTATGGCAGGGCGGAAGTACGCGAACCCCGCACTGTCTCTGGTGCTCACCTCGTCCAGCCCCGTGACCTCCTTCACATCACATCTCTTCCCGTTGTGGAAGAGCGCCCGCTCTATCACGTCGCCTATGTGCCGCTCCGCCAGCTCGTAGCGCTTCCCGTCGCGGTATACCGTGCCGACGAATATGCCGCCGTCCACCCTCCCGTGAGATGCGCTGAGGGGTATGAACTGATCCGCTCCCATGTAGTCGAGCACGATCTCCCCGCCCGACTCGTATGCTCGGATCACTCCCCCTCCCAGAGCATAGGCTCTGGAGAAGAACGCGGGCATGTTCTCCCAAAATCCGTTGTACTGTAGCACATCGAGTATGAACTCTCTCTGTCTCTCGTCCGCGCAGCGGATATCTGCCTGCGTGCCGAAGGTCAGCCCCGATAGGGACTCACACAGCACCTTGGCGCACCCCAGCTGCGCGATCCTCCTGTCCCCCTTCCCATAGAGCCCCGACTTCTTGATATGGCCCCATGGCGGCCTGCCGGCATATATCTCACGCCATTCCTCTATGCGTCCGATGTGCTCCCCGTATCCCTCGGGCAGCGCACCGAACGCCCCGAACGTTCCTATCATATACATTCCCCCTTTTCATAGTCAAGACCCCATTTACAGCCCCCGGAGCCCGGAATGGGAACAGCTTGTTCAAGCATCTCCTTGGACTGACACGAGGGCTCCGTAGGAGACCCGTTGGCCCCCTACGACCGGTAACGTGATATTTGGATGTTTCGCGTTATCTCCACTCTCCGCTCTCAACGTTCAACTCTCGTCGGCTCCTAACTATCTATGATCTCCCTCATCCTCGCCTCGGTGGCGTATTCCTGCGCATCCAGACTGTCTATATTGACCGTGCCGTCGTCAAGCCTCCGCTCCCCGTCATATACGGCAGTGCAAAATGCCTCAAGGGTATGCGGGCAGCTGCGGCTGATGAAGAACCTCCTCTGACCTATAAGCGCTGTATAGAACGCTATGCGCTCGGATATGGGGAACTTGCGCGATCCGTGTACCTCCACAGGCAGACGTTCTCTCGCGCAGGCATTTCGTATGCCCCGTATCAGCAGCTGCTCCGCACTGTCGCAGTAGATATCGTGTACATTGTATCTCGCGTTGCGGCGAACGAAGCCGACCAGCTCCCGCTCCAGATCCGCAGGCGTTATGGGGCTTTTGGTGTAGTATTCGTCCAGCGTCACGACCCTCTTGTATCCTCGTGTGTATCCCACCAGACTGAATGCCGTGGCCGAGCCGGTGCCACCGAAGTCCACGCCGATGTCGGTGCACATGATGCCCGAGGTATCATCTGTGATGTACTCACGGGGAGCATTGGCGATCAGCGGGTATACCGACCCCTCCGCCGCCTTCCAGTTGCCGAGGATGTATCTGTCGTAAAGTACAGTGCCGGAGTATTCCGCCTTCAGCGTGTCTACGAACTCCCTTGACAGATAAGTGTTGTCCTCTATGGTGAACTGCGTCACATCAGCCTGATCGGTACTGTCTAAGAACGCCTTGAACCAGTGGGTGGGACTTTCCGGGTTGCAGCTCCCGTCGAATACCGACGCGGGACGGTCCAGCCTTGACTTCACCATGTCGAACACCTCTCTGCTCCAGGTGGTGATCTCATCCCCGTAGCAGTATATGAGGCTCATGCCTCTCAGCTTGTCCGCAGCTGCGGCAGTGTATGCACCTATGGCGGTGCAGGTGCGCCCGAAGAGCTGTACCTTGCCGCTGCCGCCGATCCTCCCCACGCGCCTTGCCCCGTAGATCTTCCTCATGGGGGAGAGTATGTTCCTCTCCAGCGTGCCCGTGGTATGGCCGATGATGGCTATGCCGCCCTCCCCGGCGTTGAGTATCCTGTAGGGTATGCGGTAGTAGTCCAGATGGGTCTTCCCCGACCTGACCGCCCCCACGGATATGTTCCATCTCTTGGGAGCGAATATGGTCCTGCTCCACACATCATATTGCTTCTCCGTAAATCTCATTATCTCCTCTTATCCCTCCTGCCCCGGCTCATCATTCAGCTCATCGAAGAGCCGCTTCAGCTCCTCATTGCCGTCATCGGGCTCGAAGAGCCCCGTCAGCCTCGCGATCATCTCTATCGCCTTCAGCTTGTCATAGAGCTTCACCTCTATGCCCTTTGTGCCCGCCTTGATCTGGCACAGCGCCAAACGATCTGGTCTGGTGAGCTCCGACGTTTCACTGACGTGTATCTCCCGACCACCTTCCGTATCCACCACCCGACAGTATCTGCTCAGGTCCGCGAACGCCACTGCCGACAGCTGTGTCAGCAACCTTTCCTTTGTTATCTTTCTCATCGCATCGTCTCCCTTCTGCTTTTCTCGTTCTTGCAGGATCTCAGATATCCCATTTTCGTGTCCCTTTCGTTCTGTGAGTACATCATATCACATTTATATGTTCCTGTCAAGAGGGAAATTCAAATTTCTTTAAGTTTGTGTAATTCGCTGCGAAATGTAACTTTCATTTGTGAGATCCTTATGATCTCCGCTATTTCGCAGAGATCTTTTGGGAAAGATCAAAATTTTTTCCGTTTCCATGGTCCTTTTTTGTTTTTCGTTCGGTCAAATGTACAAAGAACAAAAAACCTACCACCTAAAGGAGGCGGCAACTATGACAACTACAACTACCGAAAGATACCTTACCGAGATGTTCGCATACCTCGCATTCGACGAGGACCACGAGCTCCACGCTATGACCGATGAGATCCTCGCAAGATACGGCATATCGGACGATGTCGAAGTGCTCGACGACGAGCTGCTGG
>JAFYEQ010000249.1 GCA_017544185.1 Oscillospiraceae bacterium | reverse complement strand
TCGCCAGCCACAGTAGCCTGACCAACAAGCATGAGAAGCTGGCTGCCATCACCGAGGAGTGCCTGGGCCTTTCCGACAAGCTCATGACGGATATCGAGGAGATCGGCAACAACATGGCGTCCATCGGTGAGTCCACCACAAAGACCCACGAGCGTGCAAACGTCGTTAACGACCTGCTCAAGAACATCGTGGCATTCTGCAACGGCAACCCCACGATGGACGAGAACAGCGTGAAGCAGCTCACGACTATACTCGAGACCACTATCAAGGCCTTCGGCGCCGTGGACGACAATGTCAACGTCACCAATGAGAGCAGCTCCGCGATCAAGAGGTCCATTGACCAGATCACAGAGGTCATCGGTAAGCTCAATTCCGTACTCATGGAGAGCGAGAGCCAGGATCTGCAGTGATGTATGCGGAGCGCCGCTCAAAGGACCGCAGGATGGCTAAGCGGTGTAGATCTTACAAAAAAATATCGTTTTGCAATGGTATTTTCTATGTAAATTTGTTGGATAGATATTGCATTTTACGATATTATGTGATATAATAAGGTGTACTATTACGGATCGTCACCGCTTTGCTTGATCACTTGAGCGGTATGTATACATATACAGACCTGGAGGAAGTAATATGGCATATTCACTTAGTAATATAGATGAGGCTGTCGACGGCAAGTACCTCGTTGTGAAGAACAGGACCGGTCAGGCTAAGGTCGGTACCATGGTACATGTCATGAGCGCCAAGCAGTCTTCTGACGGCAGGATAGATATGGGCTACCGTGTTACAGGCACAGGTCAGAACTATACCGCTCGTTTCGACAGCATCAAGGATTTCTGCAACTGGGCACGTCCCGACACATTCATCGCACGTTACTATGAGTGCTTCGATGCGAACGAGATCTCCCGCTACATCAAGATCAACAACCGCACGGCTCTCACGTTCTGCCTGCCGATAATAGCTATCGCTCTTGTGATCATCTGGATCATATTCGGCGCTCTCCTCGGCAAGACCGGAGCAGCTCCGATCGTTATCGGCATTATCGCATCTATCGCTGCGATCGCGTTCGTGTTCTTCCTTTACAAGTCCTCTAAGAACAAGATCAAGATGGATCTGTACAAGAAGGTCAGCGCATCGAGATGGGGTGTTACCATCAAGTGACGGCAGTCGCTCGTCGCGTTATCACTGTAAACGTTAACAGGGGCTGTTGCGCTATGCATCAGCCCCTTTGCGATATCCTGACGGATGGAGGGAATGGATATGAAAAAGCACATCATGGGTATAGCTGCGCTGTCGCTGGCTGCAGTGATGCTGGGGGCTCCCGCGGTATCGGCAGAGTGGGAGCAGACCGACGAGGGGTACCGTCAGATCGGGGAGGATGGCTCGCCCCGCGGCAAGGGCTGGTATACCGAAAACGGGAAGCGGTATCTTATAGGAGAGGACGGGTATACCCTCCACGGCGCAGTGAAGGTCAACGGCAAGCTGTATTATCTGCGCGACGATGACGAGGGCAGCGTATACTACGGCCTTAAGCGGATGGGGGGCAAGCTGTACTATTTCCGTGCCGCAGATAAGGGAGCAGCCGCTTCGGGCTGGGCCGAGATCAAGGACCGCCGCTACTACTTCAACAAGGACCATCACGCCGTGACGGGACTGGTGCGCATAGGCGATGACAGGTATATCTTCGACGAGAAGGGCGTCATGCAGACAGGGCTCGTGTATATAGACGAGCTGGTATACGATCTGGGCGAGGACGGTAAGCTGAAGTCCTCCTATGAAGGCGATGAGAAGGCGGAGCCTGTCATCACATGGGATATGGACGAGGCCAAGGTGAAGGAGCTGTACGACGGGTGCCTCTCCTTCAAGCAGAACAGTATGCTCATCGTCAAGACCGACAAGGGACTGAGATATTTCGTCTTTGACAAGGACAGCGGGGAGCTGTATGCCAGAGGAGTGGATTCTCCTCTTGCCGATAAGACCGAGGAGTTCAAAGAGATCCTGGAGGCAGAGGGGTATACCCTTATCAAGTCCACGGATATGCATGAGTACGCGACGCTGATATTCGCCAAGGACGGGGAATATGCCGCAGCCGCAGGCAACGGCAAGTCGTCTATCATGCTCTATGCGTCTCCGCTGTTGTCCGATGTGTTCGAGGCGGGCGGTACAGAGGCTCTCATAGCCCTTGCCGCTGAGAATGGGTTGTCAATAGACTAATGTTCGTTTTGTCTGTAAACAATATGCAGGTAATACTATTTCTGCAGTAAAGGGACAAGAGATGCGGCGGCTGCCCCATGCCCCCGCATTTACCCATGGTCCTGATCGGGAATATAAAACGTGTACAGGAGGTCTCCTGTACACGTTGTGTTTTATCGTGGATATCATATTTCTCAGAAGAACAGGCCTCTGATGATCAGGGCGATGAAGAGTGCCGCCAGTACGAAGGCTATGATGCGCGGAAGATGACGAAGTATCACGCTCTCGTTCTCCTTGGCCAGCTTCTGCTCTTCCATCTGTATGATCAGCGACTGCCAGTAGTTGAGGTATATATCCTCGTGGGACATATGTGTGGCTGCTCTGGCGTAGTTCTCCGCCTTGTCCATATCCCCGGTGTTCTCATAGATCTGTGCGGCGTAGTAGTACCAGCGTGGGTCGTTGCGCGGCATATTATCAAGCATCTTGGCTGCCCGCTGATAGGCGCCGCTCGAGATATACATCTCCACGAACTCATAGTCGCCGATAGCGCCGCTGCCCTCCATGCCGAACATCTCGCGTATGATATCCGATATGTCCTCGTAGGCGTAAAAGTGGGTGCCCTTCTCGTCGGTCCATGTGCCTGCGGGGGCGCCATTCATCGCCCGGCCGGTGGGTATATCTCTCATGCTGCCCGAGCGTATGGCTTCATAGGCGGCATTGACTTCGCTCATATGACGTGCGGCGGTGGGGTCGTCGGGATGCAGATCCGGATGGAACTCCTTGACCAGCGCACGGTAGCGCTTCTTTACGTCCTCCGCCGACGCAGTGCGGGGAAGACCGAGTATAGTGTATGGATCCATAAGTCGCCTTGTCTCATCAGGACCGGAGATCATCCGATCACGTAGTCTGCTGTCTCCGCAGGGCGGTATTCGTCCACATAGCGGCGCTCGGCAGGGAAGTATCTGTTCTCGTACTTGGCTGTGATATCCTTCTCACTGCCGATGTAGGTATCTCGGGAGAGCACCCTGCGGAGCCGCTCTTCCTCGGGTATGTCTATATACACCATATAGTCGAAGGAGCCGCGGTATTCCTTTCTCTGCAGGAATATCCCTTCCACGACGATCACGGTCTTACCGCCGACAGTCACGGTATCGGTATAGTAGCTGTCATTGTCCTTGTCGTATAGCTCTATACGGACATCGCCGCCCTTGCAGGCCTTAAGTGCGGCTATGGTGTCGTTGATATAGTCATACCGCCACTGGATATCATAGTAGCACTCCCACTCCGGGAAGCGCTCGTCGTACCTGATGCTCCTTGTATGTATGAAGTCGTCGATATGGAGCAGGACGGCCATTATGCCTCTGCTCTCGAGCTCGGCACGCAGGCCCTCGGATATGGTGCTCTTTCCGGCACCGCCGAGCCCGTCGATGCCAAGTACCGCCGTATCCCTCGTGCGGAGCTGGTCCATTATGGTATCTGCTATCTTTTTTACATGTATCATCGCGCTGTAGTGCCTCCGTACAGGTATCGGTATGATATGATCATACCACATATCGGCGGCGATGTCAATCGTTTATGCGCAGGATGATATCAAAAAACGGTAAAAAACGGAAAAAGGGGCGGACCTGCATGTCCGCCCCCTGTTTCTGTATCACTTGCATCCGAGGGCAAAGCTCTTCAGCTGGGGCGAGCCAGTGCCCCTGTAGGTGAGGTATATGGCATTGATGCCGTCGGGGATCGCTATGTCCGTGGTATAGGTCTCCCATACATTGGTGCCGATGATGTGTATCTTCGCCAGCACATCGCCGTCATAGCTCGTGCGTACCTCAAAGTCGCCGTCGGCATAGGCTCTGGTGGTGACGCTGAAGCTGTTCACGCCCTTGCAGTCGAAGTACTTGAAGCCCGCGGTGGTGCCGTCGGAGATGTGCCCGAGATAGCCCTCGTTCTCATCGCCGTCCCTGCCGTCCTGCATTATCCTTGGAGCTCCGGGAACACCTACGTAGAGCTCATGCTTCTCGGTGAACAGGTGACACGCGATATACGCGGGATACTCGCCGCAGCCCTTGAGGGGGCCGCCGTTGAGACCGCAGGATGTGATCTCAGCCTGTGCGAAGCCGTCCGCGGTGCGCACCAGCTTCTCGGCACAGCCCTGACGTGAGAACCAGGTATTGTTGGTGTGGCGGTGATAGAAGATATACCATTCGCCGTTGATCTCCACTATGCTGCCGTGGTCGTTGGCAGCATATGCCATGGACATATCAGTGGGCTTGTAGCTGTCGATGCCTATGTCGGCGTTGCTGACCAGTACGCCCTTGTACTTGAAGCCGCCGAGGGGGCTGTCGCTGACGGCGTAGCACAGTTCGTGCATCACCTCGGAGGAGTATATGAAGAAGTACTTCCCGTCGACCTTGCGTATGGAAGACGCCTCAAAGAAGGCGTGTCCCTCGTACTCCGTGTCAGCGCTGTACTGGCTGCCCGGGGCGATGGGCAGGGGACCTTCGAGCACGGTGAGCATATCCTTGTCAAGTACTACCACCTTTGAGCCTGTCCTGGACTTGTCGCCTATGCCGCAGAATCCGCTGTAAAGATAGGTCCTGTCGCCCTCGGTGAGCACGCCCGGGTCGAACTGGGGCTCGTCGCCCTCACGGTCGCCGAGACGGGTGCCGTCGGGATAGTGTACATACCCGTAGAACTCGTACTTCCCTGCGGGGGTGTCGCATACCGCCACGGATATGATGGAGATCTTGTCGAGCACGTAGTAGAGGTAATATCTTCCGTCGGGGCCCACGGTCACATCGGGAGCGTAGAGACACATCTTACCGTCCTTGTTCATGGGGTCGGCACAGCGGGGGTATATCACGCTCTCATAGCGCCAGTCGCTAAGATCGTCCACAGGGGCTGACCAGCATACATAGTCGCCCATGCAGAACACCCAGCCGTTGTAAAGGTCGTGGGAGCCGTATACGTATACTCTCCCGTCGAATACATAGGGCTCTCCGTCGGGGATATACTCCCAGGAGGGGAGATACGGGTTGAATGCCTGACGCTTGCTCATATGATGTCCTCTCTTTCCATAACGTAGTCTATCAGGAAGTCTGTGAAGGGGTCGTCCTCCCGTTTAGCCACCGCGCCTTGGGACGTGAACTCCATCTCGGCGCCGTTCTCGGTGGTATAGGCCTCCCATGCGGGGAGCTGTGCTCCCGTGATGTCACAGCCGTTGGGGTCGCCTGTCTTGATGAAGTTCACCCAGTAGTCGCACATCTGACGGGCTATATCGTAGTGTCTGCCGGTATAGGGACGGCTGCATTTTGCGATGGTATCGAAGAAGAACCACAGATCGCAGGAGTGGAAGGTGCCCGGGTGATCGTCTCCGGGTATATCGGGCACGAAGCGGTAGTACCAGCACTTCTGCGGGGCGGGGAGCTTCTCCTCGGCGCGGAAGGCCGTCTTTACACCGATCTCACAGGGGCTCATGGGCGCAAAGCCGCACCATGATCTCTCCTTGCCCGCAAGGGACAGGAACTTGTCGGCCTTGTCTCCTAAGATCTCCCTGCAGGCCTTCTCCATATCCTCATAGGTGTCGACGTGTAAGCCCTCGATGAACTCATCGCCGGTGTTCCCCGCGAACACGGGAACGCGGTTTCTAGTACCGTGATAGAATGCGGCCATGGGATCCTCGGTGCAGAAATGTCCGTCGTTGACTATGGCGAACATCACGCCCTCGGTGTTGCGCATATCCGAATAGGTCTGTCTGATGTATCCCGCATCCAGCTGGCGAGCCTCCTCCAGCGTTTTCACGCCCAGCTTCTCGAAAAGCCGTTCGCCCAGCTTGCCTGCTCTCTCAAGGGACATGGGTATGAAGAAGTCATTGACCACATATGGGGAGCGGAACATACCGCTGAAGACCGCTGCCTTCCGGAAATATCCCGCATTGTCCTTGCACGCCATCTGCGCCAGTACACTGCCGCCGCCTGCCGACTGACCTGCGATGGTTATATTATCCGGGTCGCCGCCGAAGGCTGCTATATTGCGCTTTACCCAGCGGAGCCCTGCCTGCTGGTCCAGAGCGCCGAAGTTGGCGGGAGCGTCGGGCTGCTCCGCTGTGAGCTGCGGATGGGACAGGAAGCCGAAGGCGCCAAGGCGGTAGTTCACGGTCACGACCACCACGCCTCTGCGGGCGAGCCTCTCTCCGTCGAACTCCATCTCTGCGGTATATCCCCACTGGAAGCCGCCGCCGAAGTACCACACCAGCACTGGGAGCTTATCCTCGGTGCTCTTGGCGTTGGTCCATATATTCAGGTACAGGCAGTCCTCTGACATGGGTATCTCGGGGTCTACGTGCCACTCGCGGCAGTATATATCATCGCCTATGCCGGGCGTGTCCTGTACGGATATGGGAGCGAATTCGAAGCAGTCACGCACGCCCTCCCAGTCCTCGCAGGGCTGCGGCGCACGCCATCTGTTGATCCCCACAGGCGGCGCAGCGAAGGGTATCCCCTTGAAGGACGTGATCCTCGGGTCGGCTGCGGGCAGCCCTCTGACCGTCCCGTTCTCGGTCTTAGCTGTTCTTATCATATCAACACCCCTTTGGTAGAGTTATCCATGATATGATGATACTGCATATCTCTGTGATATGCAAGACATATATTGCTCATATCTCATCATTTGATGTGGAGATAGGCAAAGAGATGCAGCTGCCAGGGACAAGAGACAAGGGACAAGGGGCGAGGGACAAGAGATACAACTGCTGACGCAGTTTCTGGGGAAGCACTGAATAAACTAGGTCTATGCCATATCATTTTGAAATGATACCGTAGGGCGAGGTGGCATCCTATGGAAGCCTTTGCCCCCACCGCTCCGGACCGTTCAGCATTTATTCATCGTTTCCTTAGCTTCCAGCCTCTTGCGTTCCAGCCTCCGGATAGACAAAACGCGCCCGACTCATATCGGGCGCGTGATCGTCATATATCATCACCGTAAACGGATCACATCCTTTGGCGCCAAAACGTCACACTGTTTGGTCGGCGGATCTGAAATATATCTCCGTCAGCTTCTTCAGCCATTTTGCGGTACCGCGGTCGGGCATAGCACCGAGACGCCAAGCCCAGTTGCCGCCGCCGATGGTGGAGGGCACGTTCATACGCGCCGAGCCGTCGAGGAAGAGCACGTCCTGCATCTGCAGCACGCACAGGTCCGAGGGGGAGGCCATAGCTGCGCGGATCAGCGCCTTGGTCACCTTCTTGGGGGAGGACTTGGACTTTATGCCGAGGTATCTGCATACCCTATTTCGGGTGGCCTTGTCCGAGGAGGTGTACCAGCCCACGGCGGTGTCGTTGTCGTGAGTGCCCAGGTATACCACGCTGTTGCGGACGAAGTTATGAGGGAGATAGCCGCTGTCGTCGCCGCCGAAGGCGAACTCCATCACGTTCATGCCCGGGTAGCCGCATTCGCGCAGCATCTTGTGTACCTCCTCCGTCAGGAAGCCCAGATCCTCCGCTACCAGTGCCACGTCGCCCAGCTCCGACTTGATCGCATCGAAGAGCGCCGTACCGGGACCGGGGAGCCATTCGCCCTCCTCGGCAGTCTTGTTCCCTGCGGGTATCGCATAGAAGGACTCGAAGCCGCGGAAGTGGTCTATCCTCGTCAGGTCGAAGAGGCGGGACGCGCTGCGAACACGCTCTATCCACCACTTGTAGCCGTCCTTCTCCATCTTGTCCCAGTCATACAGGGGATTGCCCCACAGCTGCCCCGTGGGTGAGAATACGTCGGGGGGACAGCCTGCGACCTTTATCGGCATCCTGTCCTCGTCCACCATGAACATATCAGGGGACGCCCATATGTCACTGCTGTCGGCGGAGACGTATATGGGCATGTCGCCGTATATGAGTATCCCCTTCCTGTTGGCATAGCTCTTCAGGCGGGAATACTGCCCGAAGAATATGTATTGCATGAACTTCCAGGAGAGTATCTCGTCCCTGTGCTCAACGGAGAACTCAGCCAGCGCCTCGGGGTCGCGGAGCCTGTAGGGGTCGTCCCACATGGTCCACATCATCTGACCGTTGGCAGCCTTCAGCGTCATGAACAGCGCGTAGTCATCGAGCCATACCGCGTTGTCCTTACAGAACGCCGCGAACTTATCCTCCTCGGCGCT
>JAFYEQ010000248.1 GCA_017544185.1 Oscillospiraceae bacterium | reverse complement strand
TCGGCGCAGCAGTACTACATGGAGCTGGAGGAGCCTCTGGGCGTGCAGTACGACATAGATATGCCCGAGGGGACCACCATATACGGCGTGCCCGAGATACACGTACAGCTGGCCACCAATACTTTGGACAAGGACGGCCTGATGGTGACTGCCGTGCTCACCGACGTGGCCGACAGCGGCGCCAAGTTCAAGGCGTTCATGACCAAGGAGAGCTTAAAACGCACACTGCCTGTGAAGACCATGTACAGCACCGAGAACGGCGGAGGTCTTCCCGACATAGACGTCAAGAAGTTCGTGCAGTCCAATACCTATGCCAAGATCGTCACCTACGGATGGACGGATCTGTGCGACCCGGGCAAGGGCATCGACTCAAGCGAGTATACCGAGATCGCGGATCTTGAGGAAGAGGAGTACTACGACTATACGTTCTATATGCAGCCCACGGTATACACCCTGGCTCCCGGCCATCATCTGGTGCTGACACTTACCGCATGGGATCCCTACTGCTCATTCCTTGATGAGGACTATATGATCGATCCCGAGCACTACAAGGACATAGGCGACCATAAGTACACATTCTTTATAGATAATAACACAGTAACGGCGAATATACCCGTCAGATAATGACGATACCTACAGGAGCGCAATATGATGCGCTCCTGTTCTGTTTGACAAGTACGATCTGACTATAAGATCTTTTTTCGTGCGGATCGCACATTTGATATTGCAATTTTCCCCGAGATATGATATAATAGAAGGAGTGTTGATGAGCACAGGATATTCCCATCCGATGAGATATCGGTCTATCGGGTGTACTATACAGGGGGTCAGGATCAATGAAAAGATCGAAGGCATTTACCGTGGTGGAGATGATCGTCATCGCGGTACTGATACTGCTCATAGCAGGTATGCTGTTTTTATACTTCACGTTCTCCGAGACCGGAGCGGCAGTGGATCTGTTCGGCAAGACGGTATACCAGACCCAGGCGGTGAACATGCAGCCTGCTATACCCAAGGGGTGCGCCGTCATAGGCAGCCGCGACAAGGTGGACAGCGCCAAGACAGGCGACGTGGTGCTTTGCAATATTGCCGACAAGCAGGTCCTCGCCCGCATAGCAGATATACTCAACGACGAGGGCGTGAACTACTATACCATGCACTATGATACCGCCAAGGACGACGACGTGACGGTCATCACCCAGCAGCAGATCATAGCCGCAGACATACGCATACACAGACCGCTGGGCAGGCTCATATCCTTCGCTACGTCTACTCCGGGGATAATGCTGGTGATAATAATACCCTCCTCCATCATCATCGTGATGCAGGTGATCAAGATCGTCAACTCCAAGCATACCCATGAGGAGTCCATGAGCCTTGCGGATCTGGAGGACATCATGCTCTCCGACGACTATCCCGAGGAGACATTCCTCCCCATAGACAAGTCCTCCACTGATGCCCCGGATATGTCGGGCATGGCCAACGGCTTGTCCTTCGGTACCGTGGCCGACAAGGTAGATCTCGGGTCCGTTGCTCAGATGGGCGCTCCCGTGCCCGATGAGGACGGTATCATACGCACAGGCTCCCTGGCCGATATATTCGGCGAGAACGATATATCCGCATCGTCGCCCAAGGCAGTGGATATATTCGCAGAGGACGGCGAGTTCTTCGCCGAGGGCGCGACCAAGAAGGGCTTCTCCCTCTTCGACGAGGAGGAGGTCCTCGACAGTCCCAAGCGCGACAGCGAGCTGTTCGAAGAGACCGAGCAGGAGCCTGTTCCCGTGCTCATACCCGAGCCCGAGCCTGCGCCTGTTCCCGAGCCTGTGAGCAGCTTCTCTGCCAGATCCGAACGCCGCAGGGATGATCGTTCGGTGCTCGCCAGCGAGTTCTACGGCGTCACCGCCGAGGTGCGCTCTCACGAGGAAGAGCGCCGCATAATGAAGGAGAAGGGCATCCCCGTGTTCGAAGATCCCATGGATGCCAAGGCAGAGAGCATACTCTCGGGTCTCAGCGACTCTATGCTCATAGGCGATGCAGAGGAGAGCCCTGCTCCCGAGACGAACGATATCGCGCCTGCTGAGACGGCATATACCGCTCCCGAGACCGACGCCAATGGCTTCGCGTACTTCAATTCCCTCGGTGATGCGCTCCGCGCTGTGAACGGCGAGCCCGCACCTGCACCTGCTCCCGCTCCCGCATATGAGCCCGCACCGTCCTATGATGATACTTATACCCAGTCTGCAGAACAGGCTGCAGATACCCCGGCCACGGACAATGCAGCTCTCTTCGATGAGCTGGTGGCTGCCGATACAGACAGCGCTGCGGATATCGTGATGACAGATATCGAGGGCGCCGCTGCCGATACGGTACAAAGCGCCGCAGAGGTGGCTCGTGAGACCATAGGTGAGATACCCGTACTGGGCGGTCATCCTGCACCGATTCTGGAGCCCGAGCGTCCCGCACAGCCTGAGCCGCACACCGTGAAGCGCGTGGTGAAGCGCAAGAAGGTGTCTGTGGACGATCTGCTCTCCATCATCGACAGCGAGGAGAAGAAGCTGTCCGAATAAGCAACGATAAGGGGATGTGCTCGTATGTATGATATGGTCGAAAAGATCGACGGTCTGCTGAGGGAGTCCCGTCTCGATGAGGCATATGAGTATATGAAGGCGGAGCTGTCCGCTGCTGATGAGCGGGGAGATGTCCCTGCGGTCATGTATCTGTTGGCGGAGCTGGCAGGCTTCTGCCGTGATACGGGCAGGATGCAGGAGAGCATCGGCTACGCCGAGAGGGCAGAGCGGGAGTTCCCCGCCGACAGGGACAGCAGTGAGTATACCGCTGTGCTGCTCAATCTCGCCAATGCATACCGCGCAGGCGGTGACAAACGCGCCTATGAGGTATACGCACGTATAGATGAGCTGACCCGACGCTGGCCCGAGCACAGGGCCCCCTATCACAATAACTACGCTCTTCTGCTGCAGGACGACGGCAGGTTCGCCGAGGCAGCAGAAGAACTGCGTGCGGCTCTCCCGCTGGTGGAGGACGATCAGCGCAGGACCGCCATAACCAAGGCCAATCTGTCGGTATGCCTGTTGCACGAGGGGGATACGGACGGAGCGGAGACTATGGCCCGTGAGTCCCTGCGATGGTTCGAGGGGCAGCTCCCGTCGGACTTCCACTGCTCGGCAGCACTGGCAGCCATGGGAGATATATGCGCTGCCAAGGGAGACAAGGACAAGGCCTCGTGGTACTACGAGGCGGCGCTGTCCGAGATAGAGCTGCATATGGGCCGCTGCGGCTTCTGGGACATAGTGGACGAGAAGCTGAAAGACATATACAGCGGCAGCCGTCCGCATATCAGCGGGCTGGAGCTGTCGCGGAGATACTTCGATACGTTCTTCCGTCCTGCCATAAAGGGCCTTACGGAGATGTGCCCGTCCCTGGCGGACAAGGTGACCATAGGCCTTGTGGGGGAAGGCTCGGAGTGCTTCGGCTTTGACGATGAGAGATCCTTTGATCATGACATGGGCCCGTCCTTCTGTATATTCGCAGATGACGACGTGCCCGATGAGGACTATAAAAAGCTGGTATGGGCATATGATATGCTCCCCCGTACCTACTACGGCATGAGCTATACCGTGGGGAGCATGCCGATGTCAGACGCGGTGTCATGCGCACATCCGATCTCTTCCGCCGTATCATAGGAGATATACCGCACACGGCTGCGGAGTTCCAGCGGGTACCCGACGAGAACATCGCCTGTGCCGTAAACGGAGCGGTATTTTGGGGCAGCGGGAAGTTCACCGAGATACGGAAGATCCTCCGCGACAGGCCCGATGCCGACAGGTACGCTAAGCTGTCCGCCGAGGTAGAGTCCATGTCCAAGCACGGGGAATATAACGCCGTGCGCATGGCAGAGCGCGGCGATACCGTAGCGTCATCGCTCTGCGCGGCCAGGTATATCGAGAGCGCTGTGAAGGCTCTTCATCTGATACGCGGTAAGTTCGCTCCCTATCATAAGTGGCTGATGCGCTCGCTGGAGGGGATCGACAGGGATGCGGCGGACCGTATCCGCTCTGCGGTATCGTTTGCTGACGCCAAAGGCCTGTCCCGCATGATAGACACGGTAAATGCCCTCGTCACCGACAGGCTGATACAGGCGGGGCTGATCGAGGAGAGACGTCCGCTGGCGTATATCGCAGAGGAGTTGCTGTCCTTCGCGCGGCGGGTGGATATCGCCGACAAGATCATCGCCGTAGAGTGGGATATGTTCGACAAGGTGCAGAACGTAGGCGGCAGGGCCGACTGTCAGGACGACTGGGAGACCTTCTCCATAATGCGCAAGAGCCAGTACTACTGCTTCGATGAGGAGCTGCTGAGGAGCATACTCTCCGACTTCCTGTCTGCCCGTGATGCGGGACGCAATGTGATCACCGAGAAGTACGGCTATATGATGCGATACACCGTGCCCGAGGAGTTCGCGCGGATAGAGGCGGCGCTCCCGCCTGTAAGCGAGTTCAAGGCACAGCTGATAGATGCCATAGTCCCCATACAGGTG
>JAFYEQ010000247.1 GCA_017544185.1 Oscillospiraceae bacterium | reverse complement strand
CGTTCTTCTCGGAGAAGGGCAGCTTCTCGAATTCCTCGGGAGAGGATACGGACGTGATGCCTGCCTCGCTCAGCTTCTGTCCGTAGAAGCTGTCCGACGCGATGAGCGCCTTTATGCGGTCGTTGACGAGTGCAAGCTGATGTTCGTTGATCTGCATGGTCTTCATTTCCTTTCGTATATATGTCTTACCTAGAGGCTAGGGGCTAGGAGCAGTCGCATTTCTTATCCATTTACTGCAAAACGATAAGAAACGGGATAATGTCAAACTGTCACGGAGTATAATGCTTTCATATTGATATCCACGAACTGGGGCTGGACGGTCTTCTTCATCACCTCAGCCACATGGTCGATATCGAAGGGGAGCACGCCGCTGCGGACAGCCGCCGCCAGCATGATCATATTCATGGTACGCGGGGAGCCGATCTCTGCCGCCAGAGCCTGAGCATCCAGCGCGATCACCTTAACGCCCGACTTGTCCAGATGCTCCATCATCACGGACGGGTCGTAGCCGCCTCCTGTAAGAGCAGCGGTCACGGGCATCACGGGATGGGTATCGACTATGGCGGTACCGCCCTTCTTCAGGTACCGCAGTTCCCTCACCGCCTCGGCAGGTTCGAAGGCGATCATTATGTCAGCCTCCCCCTCGCCGAACATGGGAGCGTGACACTCCCCTATCCTCAGGAAGCTGGTGACGGATCCGCCCTTCTGCGCCATACCTATGGTCTCCGCGCTGCGCACGGGGGATCCCTTCTCCATAGCGGCTGCAGCGATCAGCTTGGACGTGAGCACTATGCCCTGACCGCCTACCCCGCATAAAAGTATATTCGTCAAGATATCACCTCTCATCACTGCTCGGACGGTACTATCGCCTTCAGGTGGCAGGTCTGGCCGCACAAGCCGCATCCCACGCAGATGGAGGGCTCGATCACAGTCTTGCCGTCGGATATGACTATGGCGGGACAGCCTATGCGGCGTATGCACGCACGGCACTCCACGCACTTGTCCTTGTCGATGACATAGGGCTTGTCGGGCTTTGTGATCACTGCGCAGGGCGACTTGAATATGATCGCCTTCACGCCCTCAAGGTCGGCTATGCAGCGCACGGTATTGACGGCCTTCTCCAGATCGAAGGGGTCTACCGTGACCACCGTCTCGACTCCCGCACCGTGGAGCACTGCCTCTATGTCGATCTTCTCCACGACCTCGCCCATCATAGTGCGTCCCGTACCGGGGTGAGGCTGATGCCCCGTCATGGCGGTGGTGGAGTTGTCCAGCACCACAAGGGTCATATCTGCCTGATCGTATACTGCGTTCATGGCGCCCGTCACGGCGGACGCGAAGAAGGTGGAGTCGCCCACGAAGGCGAAGCAGTACCTGTCGGGCTCGATGCGTCCTATGCCCTGAGCTATGTTCACGCCTGCGCCCATGCACAGACAGGTGTCCACCATATCCAACGGCTGTGCGTTGCCGAGGGTATAGCAGCCTATATCCCCGCAGAACACGGTCTTCTTGCCCCGCATCGCCACCTTGACCGCATAGAACGATGCTCTGTGAGGACATCCGGCGCAGAGCACAGGGGGACGTACCGGGAGCTTGGGTGCATCGGTCGGAACATCCTCCTCGGGACAGGCGATGCCAAGGTATCTGTATATCACGTCCTTCACGTAGGTGGGCGTGTTCTCACCTGCGGTATGTACGTCTCCTGTGAGCCGTCCGCGTATCACGGTGGGGAGGTGATGCTTCCCGCACAGGTAGGTGAGCTCCCGCTCTATCACGGGGTCCAGCTCCTCTATGCACATGACCTCGTCCACCGACGACAGGAACTCTACTGCCCTGTCCTCGGGGAAGGGGAAGGGCGTTGCCACCTTGAACAGCGTAGGGGCGTCCTCCATACCGTCTGTTATCTCACGGACATATGCAGCGGATATGCCGTGTGAGGCTATGCCCTTACGGCTGCCCTCTATGATCAGATTGCCCTTGTAGCTGTCAGCAGACAGCGCCCTGTTGCGCTCCTCTATGGCCATATGGGCCCTGTAGGACAGCCCGGGGAATATCACCCAGCGGGACGTGTCGCGCTCGAAGCCCTTTGGCTTGTTGACGTACCATTCGTCCTTGTCGGGCACGTCTATGGATGCATATCCGTGGCATATCCTGGTGGTGGGCCTGAATATGACGGGGGTATGGTACTTCTCGGACAGCTCGAAGGCATCTGCCACCATAGCGAAGGCCTCCTCCACCGAGGAGGGGTCGAAGCAGGGCAGCTTGGAATACGCCGCGAAGGTGCGGGTATCCTGCTCGGTCTGGGAGGATATGGGGCCGGGATCGTCTGCCACCATGATGATCATACCGCCCTCCACGCCTACATAGGCAAGGCTCATCAGCGGGTCGGAGGCCACGTTGAGCCCCACCTGCTTCATGGTGACCATAGATCTGGCACCGCAGTAGGACGCGCCCGCAGCCACCTCCAGCGCCGCCTTCTCGTTGACCGACCACTCCACGTATATATCCGGGACGGCCTTGGCCGCGGTCTCCAGCACTTCCGTGGACGGCGTCCCCGGGTAGCCCGTTATCACGTTGAGCCCCGCCGCCAGTGCGCCCTTTGCTATGGCAGCGTTGCCCATCAGGTATTCTTTATGCATATCATCGTCCTTTCCCGGGAACGGGAGCATATGCACCTGCTCATTTCCCGCATCCCCTGTCAGTTCGCGGTACATTTTCGTGAGTACCGCTCATATCCGGTGTCCGGTTTGTTTGTCGATCACACCATCACAAAATCTATATTTCCCATATCTATCTGCGCCTTGACGCAGCGGACGCGGACCTTGTCGCCTGCGGTGTATACGGGCTTGCCCGCCTTGGTGAAGCTCAGGCTGCCGTCGTAGTCCAGGCCCTCCATGGTCTCCGCACGGACAAGCCCCTCTATGCAGTTGTCCAGACGGACGTATACGCCGAACACAGCCGCAGAGCATATCACCCCGTCGAACTCCTCGCCCAGATGCTTGCTCATATACTCAGCCATATACATGGCCTCGCAGTCGCGCTCGATCTGCTGTGCGGCGATCTCCGTCTCCGATGACTGCACCGCCGCTTCATACGCAAAAGCGGTATACCTGCGGACGATGCTCTCCTCGGTCTTCTTCTCGTAGCACAGATCCGTGAGTATACGGTGTATGGAAAGATCCGGGTAACGGCGTATGGGCGACGTGAAATGGGCGTAGTCGTCCAGTGCCAGACCGAAGTGCCCCAGCGCCTCGTGGGAGTACCTCGCCTTTGCCATACTGCGGAGCACGGCGTTGTCCATGATGATGCCCAGCCCCTTCTCACGGCCGGCAGCGAGTATCATAGACATATGCACGGGCTTTACGTGGGTGAACTCCGGGAAGGGCACCTGCAGCTGCTCGCACAGGTCCTTCAGCGACGCTATCTTCTCCGCCGCGGGACGCTCGTGTACGCGGTACACGAAGGGTATGTCATGCTCCCTGGCCGTCCTTGCGGCGGCGGTGTTCGCCATGAGCATGAACTCCTCTATGATGTTCTCGGCAATGCCGCTGTGGCGCTTCTCCACACCTATGCATATGCCGTCCTCATCGGTGTATATCTTCGGCTCGGGGCTGTCCAGCTCGGGGGCGCCGCGCTTGACACGGCGGTCGTGGAGGATCGCAGCCAGATCGCGCATCAGCATTATCTGTCCCTCAAGGGCACCGTACTTCTCCGCCAGATCATCGGGGACATGTCCCTCGTCTATGATCCTGTTGACCTCGTCGTATACCCCCTTCACGCGGGAGCGTATCACGGTCTTGGAGAACTTGTACTTGGTCAGCGTCCCCTCCTCGTCTATCTCCATCAGGCAGGAGAAAGCCAGCCTGTCCTCATCAGGGTTAAGGGAGCATATCCCGTTGGACAGCTCCTTCGGCAGCATGGGTATCACCTTGTCTGCGTAGTATATGGACGTGCCTCGCACCATGGCGTCGCCGTCCAGAGCCATGCCGGGCTTCACGTAATGGGACACATCTGCGATATGCACGCCCAGCGCCCAGCCGCCCTCTATGCGTTTTACGGACACCGCGTCGTCGATATCCTTGGTATCTGCGCCGTCGATAGTGAATATGTCCTCGTCACGCAGATCCATGCGCATGAGCGTATCCTTGTCCGTGACCTTCATGGTGCCGATATGCCGCGCCTCGTCCATGACCGCGTTGGGGAACTCCACCTCGGTCTCGCGGGCATAGAGGAGCGCACGGGCGCAGTTGGCCGCGCTGTCGGATGTACCGAAGCCCGATACGATCTCACAGCGGTGATCTGCATGGCGCTCGCCGCGGTGTACGATCCTGGCCGCAGCCTTGTCGCCGTCCTTCACGTCGGCATATCCCGTGACGCGGATCATGTCCTTGCACAGCTCGTCGGGCTGTATGAACATATCCCCGTCCATGACGATCCTGCCCGTGAACAGAGTATCGTTCTCCTCGGTGACGGCCACGATCTCAGCCTCGGGGAGCTCGCCCCGGGACTCGATGTATCTGCACAGCACAGTATCGCCCGGGAGAGCGCCCTTCATGTACTTCCCGGGTATGAACACCTCCGACGTGTCCTCACGGGGGAGACTGTTGTCCCTCACGAAGCCGAAGGTCTTGTTGAGCCTTGTGACCGTGGCGGAGAAGGTGTCCTCGGGAGCCATCTTAAAGCCGTTCTTGGTCTCGACTATCTCACCGCTCCGCGTGAGCTCGGTGAGTATCGCCTTGAACTCATTGGGCTTTACGGGGTCAGACTTGCCCTTGCACTTGCGGAACAGCTCCTTCTCCGTCAGGGGGCGCTTCCCGTTCTTTATGGTATTGAGCACTCGCGCTCTCGTACGTTCTTTTATATCCATATCATTTACCTATCATCCCGTATGTATCGGACGCTATACAGAGGGAACTGTACAGGGTACGATACTGCGTTCATATTGAGCGTCTATCTCGATGTCAGGAACTTTATCGACCGCTCGATGCTGTCCTTGGATGTGCCCCAGTCCGCATCCTTGCCGGTGTTGCGGTAGTCGTACATAGTGCAGTACTTCGACACGTCCTCATACAGCGAACGTATATAGCTCTTCACCAGCTCGCCCACGGTCTTGTCGAACTCCGCAGCCCCCTTGCCCAGGTACTTGGGCGACAGGGACACCAGCAGATCGTAGTGCGGGAGACATATATAGTCCCTCTTGGACAGCGCCTCCCTGAACTGGGCGTCGCTCCACATCTCGAAGAACGTCCTCATGAGCCTCTCCATGCCCCAGTCGATCTTGTCGCACACGAAGCAGCTCTCGTTTATCTGTGACAGGCGCTTCTTCTTGGCGTCCTTGGCCTCGAAGAGCTTGCGCCTCGTGAACAGGTCGCCGTTCACCTCATCCAGGTGGGTCTGCAGCATCAGCGCCAGTGACAGGCGGTTCTTCACTTTGAGCATCTGCGAAAAATGCGTGGAGCAGAAGCCTGCCTTGTTGGTCTCTATCCTCACGTCGGGCTCCATCATGGCAGCCCCCATTATATATTCTACCGTGCGGCTCTCCAGAGTATCGCGCATAGCGCATATCGGGCAGCCGTCCGCCTCCATTATCTCACTGATGGGTATCGTCAGCAGGGACTCTCTCATATCGTCTACCTCATAAGCATCATAAGCGTTATCAATACTCGAAGCTGGAGCCGCCGATGAACTCGCGTACCAGTGAGTTGTCGGGGACTATGCTCTCATCCATGGGCTGCAGCTCCGCGAAGGCCCGCACGATCATATCGTACTCCGGGAAACGCTCCAGCGCAGCGCGGTGGTCTATGAGCTTCTGCGCTATGACGGGCGCGTATACCGATGGCTCGAAGGCCAGGAAGGTATCTATATCGTAGTGCGAGCGATGCTTGTAGGGACGTATGTACAGCTCCTCGCCGCGGGACACGCTCTCGAACATGCTGAACACCTGCTCGGGCTCACGCTTGCGGAACTTGCCGTCCCGGCAGAGCCTCCTCATCAGGCGTATCAGGTCCGGGTGCAGCATGGAGCCGTCGGATAGTCTCAGGCGGGTACGAAGGGATATGTACATACAGGTACAGTACTTGTCCGCCTCTCCCGT